>JAICTB010000095.1 GCA_025936595.1 Thermoleophilia bacterium
GAGCCGACGCGCGGACTCGAACCGCGGACCCCTTCATTACGAGTGAAGTGCTCTACCAGCTGAGCTACGTCGGCGTGTGCCTGAAAGGGCGCGCCCAGTGTAGCCGCGAAGCTGTCTTACTTCCCGTGCCCGTGGCCCGGATTGTCGCTCGGGCCGCTGTTGCCCTGGCCGTTTCCATTCGAAGCGCCGGGCGACGCCGGCGGCGCGGCGACGGGCTCCACGGCAGCCACGGCGGGCTCGACGGCAGACACTGCAGGCGTGGGAACAGGCGGGTCGATCGAGGTCGACGGCGGATCGCTCCTCTTCTCCCGGCCGGGCGGGAGGAGCGGCGCGGCGTGAGCCGCACCGTGCGACTGCACGACCGGCTCGATCGCGGCGGGCGCCACGGAGGGGCCACGATCCGAATTCTTCTTCGTCTGACCCGGCGCCTCGGCCGCGGGCGGGGCGACGGTGTGCGCGGCCGGCGCCACGGCGGGAGCCGGCGCCTCGACCGGAGGCTCGACGACCACAGCCGGCGCGGGAGCCGCCGGCACGCTCACCGGTGCCGCCGCCTCGACGCGCGGCGGGCGCTTGACGACAGGCTTGGGCGCGACGGTGGCGACGCGCACGTGCGTGCGAACGCGATGCGGCGCGGGCGCCGTCTTGACGACGGCGACCGGGTGGACGAACGAGATCGGGACCGCCTGCACGGCCGCGGAGACGGGCGCGCTCCGGGAGACAAGCGGCGCCGCGGCCTGCGCAACCGCAGGCTGCGGCACGACGGCGTGGCGCACCGCAGGCGACGCGACGACGGCGGAGGTCGCCGCGACCGTCGCGACGGTGGCCGCGACCTTCGCGCCGCCCGTCAGCAGCAGCGACTTCACCAGAGCGAGCGCGGAGCCCGCGTCCCCGCCCGCCCGGAGCCGCTTGCCGACCACGTTCGGGGAGTCGTCGCTCAGCCCGGCGGCGAGCGAGCGGCGTGCGCGGAAGAGCAGGGTCTCGACCGCGGCCTGCGAGAGGTCGAGCTCCTCCCCGATCTCCTTGTACGAGAGCCCCTGCCATTCGCGCATGAGGAGCGCGCGGCGCTGCTGCTCCGGCATCGCGTCCAGCGCCTCTGGGAGGCCGATCAGCTCGTCCGGATCGACCTGGTGCGCGGGGACGAAGTCCTGCATCGCCTCGAGGTCGCCCGGCGTCTCGACCCGGCGCCTGCGCGAGGACGAGCGCCGGCGGGTGAGGCACACGTTCTGCGCGATCTTGTACAGCCACGCGGTCTCGAACTCGGGGTCGACGCCGCGCTTGAACCCGCGGAACGCGTTCAGAAAGGTCGACTGGGTCGCATCCTCGGCCTCTTCCTTGTTGCCGAGCTGGTGGAAGCAGTAGGCGTAGATCTGGCGCGCATAGCGCTCGTAGAGGTCGCGCGTAGCGTCCGCTTCGGGTGCTCCGCGATGCGGAACGACGTCTGTAGCGCGGCCTGTGGACGGGACTGCAACCAACGTGCTCTCTCCATGGATCGATGAAGGGAGCGCCGCCGCCCAGCGCACTGGTTCAAAGTCTGAGAGGAAATCGGGGAAAAGAAAGCACCCCCTCGCAAACCTTTACAATTACGAGTCTCAACTCATACTGCGAGCTCCCGCATGACCGCGACGAAGAGCGCCTCGAGCGCCAGCTGTGGCGACAGGTTCAGCTCCTCGAGCCGGCGCCACGTCTTCCGCACCTCCTCGGCCGCCCGCTCGGCGCCCGCGAGTCGCTCACGGGTCGCGTCCGCGCGGAGCGCCGGCAGCTTGTCGAGATGGATCGCCGCGGCCTCCGCGCCGACGGCCACGGCGACGAGATCCCGGTACCACGCTTCGAGCTCCTCGAGCTGCGCGAGCAATTCCTCCCGCTCGGCCCCGCGCGCTGCGCGCTTCACCTGCTGCTCGGCCTCGCGCGCCGTCAGGTCGAGCCCGGCGATGCGGGCTTCCTCGACCGCGCGCGCCTCGGCGGCGCGGGCCTGCGCGTTCTCGATCAGCGCAGCGGCTGCATCGGACGGGTCGAACGACGGATCGCGGTAGGCAGCCCGCGCCTGCTCGATCACCTCGTCGCGCCGCGTCGAGGCGGCCGGATCGAGGAGGCGCTCGAGCCGGTCGAGGCGACCGGCCGCAACGCGCGCGAGCGACGCACGCTCTTCCTCGGTGAGCTCCGGCACGCGCGCGTCGACGAGCGTGCGAATCGAACGCTCCGAGAGACGCCGGAACGGCACGAGCTGGCAACGCGAGAGGATCGTCTCCGGCAGCGGCCCGAGATCCTCGGCGACGAGCACGATCACGGCATACGCGGGCGGCTCCTCGAGATCTTTCAGGAGCGCGTCGGCGGCATCCTCGTTCAGCAGATGCGCGCGGTGGATCAGGTAGACGCGTCGATTCGCCTCGAACGGCCGCATGTGCAGGTCGCGCCGCAGCTCGCGGATCGCGTCGATCCGGATCATCTCGCCGAGCGGATCGAGCTCGTACAGGTCGGGATGGAACTCGCGCGTCGTTTCGAGCAGCGACTGCGCGAAGCGCCGCGCGACCTCTCTCTTCCCCACGCCCGGCGGCCCGTGGAAGAGGTACGCGTGCGCAGGGCCCTCGCGCACGGCCGCGTCGAGCAGCCGTGCGGCCTCCGGGTGCTCAGAGGAGTGCACGAACGTGCTCACGGACCTCCTCGGCGATCTCCTCGGGGGCGCGTGCGCCGTCGAGCGCGACGATCCGCTCCGGGCTCGCGGCGGCGAGCGAGCGATACGCCTCGTCGACGAGCCGCATGAACTCGTCACCCTCGCGCTCGATCCGGTCCAGCCGCCCGGCGCCCCGGCGACGCGCCTCGGCCGGGTCGAGCAGGACGAGGAACGTCCGGTCGGGGACAAGCCCGCGCGTGACCATCAGGTTCAGCTCGAGCACGCGCTCGATGCCGAGCCCGCGCGCTCCGCCCTGGTAGGCGACGGACGACTCGATGTAGCGGTCGCAGACGACGTCCTCGCCTCGGTCGAGCGCCGGACGAAGCGCACGCTCGACGTGCTCGGCGCGTGCCGCCGCGTACAGCGCAGCCTCCGCCCACGGCGTCATCTCATCGCCGTGCAGGACGACGTCTCGCACCGCCTCACCCACCGGCGTGCCGCCCGGCTCGCGCGTCGAGAGCACCGTCCGGCCCTGCTCGCGCAGCCAGCCGGCGAGCAGCTCCGCCTGCGTGCTCTTCCCCGACCAGTCGACGCCTTCGAACGTGAGGAACATTTCGCCCCTAATGTATGGCCTTCATGCGGGCGGTCGTGACAGGGGGCGCAGGCTTCATCGGGTCGAACCTCGTCGACGCGCTGCTCGCGCGTGGCGACACGGTGACGATCGTGGACAACTTCGCCTCCGGCAAGCGCGAGAACCTGAACGCGCAAGCGACGCTGCGCGAGCACGACATCCGGGAGCCGTTCGCCGCCGAGGCCGACGTCGTCTTCCACCTCGCGGCGCAGGCGGACGTGCAGACCTCGATGAACCGCCCGGACTACGACGCCGCCGTCAACGTCGTCGGCACGGTCAACGTGCTCGCCGCCGCGCCGCAGGCACAGGTGATCTTCGCGTCGTCCGGCGGCGCCGGCTACGGCGAATGTCCCGGGCCGGCCGCGGAGGACTTCCCGTTCCTGCCGCTCTCGCCGTACGGGATCGCGAAGAAATGCGGTGAGGAGTACCTCGCCGGCTGGAACCGCATCCACGGCACCTCGCACGTCGCGCTGCGCTTCGGGAACGTCTACGGGCCGCGCCAGGACGCGGGGCTCGAGGGCGGCGTCGTCGCGATCTTCCTCGAGCGCATGGCGCGCGGTGAGGCGACGACGATCTACGGCGACGGCAGCCAGAGCCGTGACTTCGTCTACGTCGACGACGTCGTCTCGTCGCTGCTCGCCGCCGTCTCCCGCGGGGGCGGGCCCTACAACGTCGGGACCGGCCGCGACACGACCGTCTCGGAGCTGCACGCGGCTTGCGCCCGCGTCGCAGGCTCGGACGCCGCGCCGTCCTACGAGGCCGCGCGGCTCGGCGACGTGCAGCGCTCAGTGCTCGATGCGTCGCTGATCGAGCGCGAGCTCGGCTGGCGGCCGCAGGTCTCGCTCGACGACGGTCTCGCGCGCACCTGGGCCTGGATGAAGGAAGCGCAAGCGTCGTAGAGAAAAAGGCGCTCCGCGAAATGGACGCGCCGCTTCCCGCACCCGATGCACTGATCCGCCCGTGGCGCACCGCGACGATGGTCGCGAGCCTCGTCGCGGCCGTCGAGCTCATCCTCCTGATCGTCGCCGCGATCCTCCTGCTCGCGAAGCCGCTCGCACACGCGATGCAGCACCACGCCGAGGCGGCCGCGTTCGCGCCCGCGAAGAAGCACGTCGCTCCGGTGAAGAAGAAGGCCAGGGCGAAAGTGCACATCCCGGCACCGAAGCTGCTGCGCTCGGAGACCGGCGTCTTCGTCTTCAACGGCAACGGCCGCTCCGGCGCCGCGTCGAGCGCCGCCTCGAAGCTCTCCACGATCGGCTACCGCATCCGCGGCACAGGCAACGCGAAGCGGCAGGACTACGCGACGACGGTCGTGATGTACCGGCCGGGCTACGAGGGCGATGGGCTACGGCTCGCCCGCGCGCTGCACGTAAAGGTCGTCGGCCCGCTCGACGGCGTGCGCGCCGCCGCGCTGCGGGGCGGCCAGATCGCCGTCGTGCTCGGCGCGCGGTAACGCTCAGCAGGTCGGCTTGCCGGTGTTCACGAGGTCGCGTGCCCGCCGGTAGGCGTCGCCTCCCCGGTCCTGGCGCTCCTGCGGATCGAGCTCGGTGAACGGCAAGAGATAGGCGTACGCGTGCCGCGGACAGCCGTGATCCAGCTCAAAGCGGCCTGCTAGAAGAAGCGTCTCCGGGTTCTTCGGCTGCATGCTCACCGCCTCGGCGTAGTAGGCGCGAGCGAGGAACGGCTGGTCCTCCGAGACGAACGCAAGCGTGATCACGGGGTCGACGAGAAGCGGGTCGACGGAGCGTGCTCGCTTCGCGAGCGCGACCGCGTTCTGTGACGGGAGCGCGGCGGTCGCCTGGGACGACCAGCGCTCGCCGAGCCACGGCAGGAGCAGCGCGCCGAACGCGAGCAGCGCGGCACCGGCGGCGGCGATGCTCGCGAACGGCGACACACGACGCAGCGGCGCACGGCCGGCGAGCGCCCCCGCGACGAGGAACGCGGGCGCCGAGACGGCCACGAAGTCCCAGTCGATGTCGACGAGCGAGTGAATGAGGTAGGCCGGCAGGACGAGCGCGAGTGCGAGCTCGTGACCGCGCCTGCGCAAGCCCGGGCGCAGGAGAGCCGCCGCGGCGAGCAGGAAGAGCGCGAGGCCGACGATCCCGGCCTCGGTCAGGAACTGGATCGGTACGTCGTGCGGCTCCGTTGCGAAGTCGAGGAAGGAGGAGCGGAAACGCAGGTTCGTCAGGTGGAACGTGCCGGCGCCGGTCCCCGCGAGCTCGTGATGCTCGAAGCCGCGCCAGGCCTGCCGCCACCAGACGAAGCGAAAGTTCGAGCTGGTCGAGGCGATCCGGCCGCCGCCGTTCCCGACCGCGCCCGATCCCGTCCCCTTCAGCGCGACGAAGGCGACGACGGCGACGATCGCAGCGACCCCAGCGAAGACGAGGCCGCGCCGCAGCGCCCGCGTCACCCGCGGCCGCGGCAGCCGCTCGAGCGCCCCAGCCGCGACGGCGCCCAGGAGCAGCACCGCGCCGAAGATCAGCCCGTCGCGCCAGCGGACATGCAGCGACTGTCCGTCGCTCGTCACCCCCGGCAGTGCGAACGCGACCGCGATCGCGACGAGCGCCGGGAGCGCGGCGGCGACGAGCGTGGCGGCGCTCTCGACACGCTCGTCCGTCAGCGCGAGGAAGGCCCCCACGACGAGAAGCGCGGTGACGATCCCTCCGCGCGAATACGTGAGCGCGAGGGCCACGATCCAGCTGTAGGCGAGCAGCGTTCCGCCGAGCCGGCGCCGCCAGAGCGCGAGCGGCAGCGCGAAGGCGCCGAGGAGCGCGAGCTGGTTCCACAGGCCGACCGGCGAGCGGAGGCGCGTGACGCCGGGAGGCCCGTAGTCGTAGAGAAACGGCAGCACCTTGGCGGCGAGCGCCCACACGGCGACGGCGCCGAGGAGCGCCGCGAGCGCGAGCGCGAGCTCCCGCGTCCGGCCGGAGAGCCAGAGCCCGAGCGCCGCGAAGAGGAGGTAGACGAGCGTCCGGTCCGCGTAGTCCCACGAGCGGTCCGGCAGCACCGACCAGGAGATCGACAGCGCGAGCCAGCCCGCGAGCGCGGCGAGCGGCAGCAGCGCGGCCGTCCCGCCGGGTACCCCGCGCGTCGCGAGCAGGACGAGCAGCACGAGGAGGGCGCCGCCGCCGAGCCACATCAGCGAATGATTGCCGGGCCCGCCGCCGAAGAACAGGGCGAGCGCGACGAGTAGGAGCGGCGCGAGGAGGGGCAGTTCCCGAATCGCCCGCATCCAGCGCGAAGCTACCATCCCCCGCCGACGTGTCCCTTCCGCTCACAAAAGCCTTACAGCGCCGTCGTAGGCTCGGCGCGCACGTGCCGCCGTCGCTGAAGCTGATCGCTCGTACCCTCCTCGTCGTCGTCGCGCTCGCCGCCGCCTTCGCGCAGCACCCCGCCCCCGCCGCGGCCGCGACGCCGTGCTGGAAGGCGCTCCTGAACGACTGGTACGACGGCCGGATCGACAAGACCTATGCCGTCCACTGCTACAACGACGCGCTGAAGCACCTGCCGACCGACGTGCAGCAGTACTCGAGCGCCCACGATGACATCCAGCGCGCCCTCCAGAGCGCGATCGCAAAGCAGAAGAAGACGGGGCACAAGGTCGACCCGAACTCGCTCGTCCCGCCCTCCTCGGGCGGCCCGTCGAGCGGCGGCGGGAACGGGACGACGACCGGCCCGACGGGCCCGAGCCCGACGACGGGCGGCGGCCGCAACTCCGGCAAGGGCCTCGGCCACCTCGCGAACAAGCTCAATCCGGCGAGCGCCTCGTCGCTCCCGATCCCTTTGCTCGTGCTCGGCGCGCTCGCGATCCTGCTCGTCGCAGCGGGCGCCGCGGGGCTGATCGCCAAGCAGATCCAGGCCCGCAAACAGGCTCCGTAGCCGCTCCGTAGCCCCTCCGGGCGGCGGTACCATGTCCGTCCGAGGTCCGCTCTACGCTCCGTCTCCCTTCAGGACCACAGAACATCGGCTCGCACGCTGGGAGCGTGCGTAGAGGAGGCGTAAGAGATGGCGTCCGTAGAGCACGAGAACACCGTTCAGATCCACCCCGACGAGCTCGTCAATAGCGTCGTCGACGAGGACGCCAACCTCGCCGTCCGCAGGCTGTTCACGATTGCGGGCCGGGATCCCTTCGATGAAGTCGAGTGGGAGATCCGCGACGCGCACATTCCCGGCAAGAACGGCCCGGCGTTCGAGCAGAAGGACGTCGAGTTCCCGAAGTTCTGGTCGCAGACCGCGACGAACATCGTCGCGCAGAAGTACTTCCGCGGCCGCATGTCGAGCCCGGAGCGTGAGCGCTCCGTCAAGCAGATGATCGGCCGCATCGTCGGCACCGTCGGCACGTGGGGCCGCGACGGCGGCTACTTCGCCGACGAGGACGAGGCGCAGACGTTCGAGGACGAGCTGAAGGCGATCCTCGTCAACCAGCTCGCCGCGTTCAACTCGCCGGTCTGGTTCAACGTCGGCTTCGAGGAGAAGCCGCAGTGCTCGGCGTGCTTCATCCTCTCGATCGACGACTCGATGGACGCGATCCTCGACTGGATCCGGCGCGAGGGGATCATCTTCCGCGGCGGCTCGGGCTCGGGCGTCAACCTGTCGCGGCTGCGTTCCTCGAAGGAGCAGCTCTCGAAGGGCGGCTACGCCTCCGGCCCGGTGTCGTTCATGCGCGGCGCCGACGCGTCCGCCGGCACGATCAAGTCGGGCGGCAAGACGCGGCGTGCGGCGAAGATGGTCGTCCTCGACGTCGACCATCCCGACATCACCGAGTTCATCTGGTGCAAGGCGCACGAGGAGGAGAAGGCGCGCGTCCTCGAGGCGGCGGGCTACGACATGTCGCTCGACTCGCCCGACTGGGCGTCGATCCAGTACCAGAACGCGAACAACTCC
>JAICTB010000237.1 GCA_025936595.1 Thermoleophilia bacterium
GGGCTCGAGTCGAACACGGCGGCGATGTTGATGCCGTGCTCGGCGAAGATCGGCGAGCCCGCGATCGCCTGGCCGAGGCGGCCCGCGCCGACGAGCGCGATGTTGTGCTGCCCCTGTGTGCGCAGGATCTTGCGGATCTCGCCGAGCAGCGAGTCGATCGAGTAGCCGACGCCGCGCTTCCCGAACTTGCCGAAGTTGGAGAGGTCGCGCCGGATCTGCGTCGCGTTGATGTTCGTGTAGTCGGCGATCTCCTGGGAGGAGATGCGCTCCTTCCCCATCTTCCTCGCCTGCGTCAGCACCTGCAGGTAGCGGGAGAGGCGGGCCGCGACGCCGACGGTGAGACGGTCGGGCGGCGTGTTCGGGACGGGCGCTTGCAACATCACGAGCATTGTGCCCGAAGGCTTGGAACCTACCGGTCGCTTGTCACGAACTACGAAGCTTGTGACAGCTTTCGACGGTATGCCGCCTCGTCTACGTAGTAGACGAACGCCCGTGCCCCGTCGATCTCGACCACCGGCAGCCATTCGCGGTAGCGCGCCTCCAGCTCCGGATCGCCGCCGATGTCGACCGCCTCGTACGGGGCCTCGACGCGATCGAGCACCTCGCGCGCGCGGTCGCACAGGTGGCAGCCTTCGGCGTGGTAGAGGACGACCGTCGTCAGGGATACAGGCCGCGCGTCACGGTCGCCTCGGCGACCCGCTGGACGGCGACGCCGTAGGCCGCCATCCGCATCGACGTCTTCCGGTCCTCATAGGTCGCCCAGGTCTCGTCGAACGCGCGCGTCACGATCTCGTTCAGGCGCGCGTTGACCTCGTCTTCCTTCCAGAAGTACTCCTGGAGACCCTGCACCCACTCGAAGTACGAGACGACGACGCCGCCCGCGTTCGCAAGCACGTCCGGCAGCACGAGCACGCCGTTGCCCTCGAGGATCTCGTCGGCGGCCGGTGTCACGGGACCGTTTGCGCCCTCGACGATCAGCTTCGCCTTCACCTGGTCGGCGTTCGCCTCCGTGATCACCTGCTCGAGCGCGCACGGAGCGAAGACGTCGCAGTCGACGACGACGAGCTCCTCGTTCGTGATCGCGTCGCCGCCTTTCAGCTCGGAGAGCGAGCCGCCTCCCCGCTTGTGAGCGAACGCCGCTGCCACGTCGACGCCGTTTCCGTTGTGGATGCCGCCGCCGGAGTCCGAGATCGCGACGACGGTCGCCCCCTCCTCCACCGCGAACTTCGCGAAGTACGAGCCGACGTTGCCGAACCCCTGCACCGCGATCCGCAATCCCTGCAGCGACGTGCCGCGGCGCTCGAGCACGGACTGGAGGCAGTAGAGGGAGCCGCGCGCGGTTGCCTCGACCCGGCCGAGCGAGCCGCCGATCGTCAGCGGCTTCCCGGTGACGACGCCGAGCACGGAGTGGCCCTTGTTCATCGAGTAGGTGTCGAAGATCCACGCCATCGTCGACGCATCGGTGCCGACGTCCGGTGCGGGAATGTCCTTCTCGGGGCCGATCTCGTTGATGATCTCCGACGTGAAACGGCGCGTCATACGCTCGAGCTCGCTGCGCGTCATCGCCTTCGGGTCGCACACCACCCCACCCTTCGCCCCGCCGAACGGGAGCCCCATCAGCGAGCACTTCCACGTCATCCACATCGCGAGCGCCTTCACCTCGTCGGCCGTCACGTCCGGGTGGTAGCGGATGCCCCCCTTGGAGGGGCCGCGCGCGATGTTGTGCGTGACGCGATAGCCGGTGAACGCGCGCACCGATCCGTCCTCCATCGACGTCGGGATCGAGACCTCGACCGCCTTCTTGCACTCTCGCAGCACGTTGATGAGGCGCTCGTCGATCCCGAACGTCTCTCCGACCTTGTAGAGCTGCTGCTGGGCGAGGCGGAACGGGTTCTCGCGCAGGTGGGACTCGGGGGCCGCGGTGGCCATCGAACGCGGAGGCTACTCGATCCGGAACGAGGTCTGCGCCCTCGATGGCTTCGCGTCACGCGGCAGGGTCGGCCAGGCCGCGATGCGCAACTCATAGTTGCCCGGCGGGAGCTGCGCGCTCGTCGGCCCGCGGCCGGTGATACCAAAGCTGTACGAGCCGGGAAGCAGATTGCGCAGCCGTGCCATCACGCCGAGGTAGCGCCCGCCGGCCGAGTAGAGCAGCACGTCGAGCCGCGAGACCGGCTGGATCTGCACGCCGGCGTCCTGGACGAGCGCGCCGGCCTGAATGCTCAGGACGGCCGGATTCGTATCGGACGGCTTGAACGACGTGTCGCTGAGCGCGACGCGCCCGAGCAGGCTGCGCGCGTAGCTTCTGAACCGCAGCGCCCACGGGACGCGCAGCCTCTCGCTACCCGACGCGGCGACCTCGATCGCCCCGGTGACGACCGCCGCGTTCGGCGCCGCGGGCGCGGTGACGGTGACGCGGACACGGTGCGCACGACCGGCGCCGAGGACGAGGTGCTGCGGCTTGACGACGAAGGTCAGCGCCTCGGACTCACCGTCCGCGACCGCGGCGATCGACAGCTGCAGCCTTCGCGTCGATACGTTCCGCACGACGATCGTTCGCGTCGCGTGCCAGCGCTTGCCCTGCCAGATCCCGAACCCGAGCGTCGCCGGCTGCGCGGCCACTTCCCCCACCGCTGACGCGCCGAGGCGAAACACGCCCGCACCCGCCGCGAGCGGAGACGCGTTTCCGCGCTGCGCGTAGCCGACGAGCAGGCTCTCGAGCGACGGGCCGTCGAGAGCCGGCCGCATCTGTGCGAGGACAGCGGCCGCCCCCGCAACGGTCGCCGCGGCGCCGCTCGTCCCGTTGAGCGTGCCGTAGAGCGGCGACCCGTCCGAGGCCGAGCCGGGCTCCGCCGTCTCGAGCGCCACCCCGGGCGCGGCGACATCCGGCTTGATCCCGCTGTCGAACGCGAGGCCCTCCGAGGAGAACGCGGAGATAACGGACCGGGCGGGATTCGTCGCGTCGTGCTTCGCCCCGATCGCGATGCCCACGTCGATCCCGGCGCGCTGCGCGGCGAGCAACTCGAGCGCTGCTGCCGTCGGGACGACGACGACCGGGGCGGTTTGCTCCTCCGCCACGGGCAATGCACCCGGCGGCAGCGCGGCACCGTAGAGGACGACCGCAGCGGCGCCGGCGCGTGCGGCTGCGCTCGCAGTGGCCCGCGGGTCCGCGCCGGCGGGCACGACGACCGCCCGGCCCGCGACGAGGCTGAAGCCCTTCGCGTCGAAGTAGTCGACCGACGCGGTCCCCGCGAGGCCGCGCGTCGCGCGCGGTGTCGCGACCCGCAGCGTGAGCGCGTGGCGCGGCGAGGCCGAGCCGAGCAGCGGCAGCGACCGGTCGAGGATCACGTCGAGCCCGCGGCGGAGGACGACGCGCACGCTCGGCAGCCCGGTGCGGCCATCGGTCGCGGCGACCGCGAGCGCAGCGGGTGCGCCGGCCGGTCCGGAGATGGACCCGAACGACGGCCCTGCGGCGCCGTCGTTGCCGGCCGGTGCGACGACGAGCGTGTTCAGGTCGAGTGCACCCTGCACC
>JAICTB010000188.1 GCA_025936595.1 Thermoleophilia bacterium
CTACATCTAGCCGAGCCGGTCGACGAGCAGCTGCCTCACGCCGTCGATGGCGATCCGCTCCTGCGCGAGCGTGTCACGGTCGCGCAGCGTGACCGTGCCGTCTGCGATCGTCTGCTCGTCGATCGTCACCGCCCACGGCGTCCCGATCTCGTCCTGGCGGCGGTAGCGCTTGCCGATCGCGGCCGCGTCGTCGTACTCCGCCGACATCGTCTTGCGCAGCTCCTCGTACAGCGAGCGCGCCTTCTCCGTCATCGCTGCGTCCTTGCCGATCAGGGGCAGCACGGCGACCTTCACCGGCGCGAGACGCGGATGCAGCCGCAGAACCGTGCGCGGCCGTTCGGCGACGACCTCTTCGTCGTAGGCGTCGCAGAGGAACGCGAGCGTCGAGCGGACGACGCTGATCGCGGGCTCGATCACGTACGGCACGTAACGCTCCTCGTGACCGACCCACTCGAGCGTCGTGCCGGACGCCTCCGTGTGCTGGCGCAGGTCGTAGTCGCCGCGGTTCGCGACGCCCTCCAGCTCCTGCCAGCCGATCGGGTAGAGGTACTCGATGTCGCTTGTCGCGCGCGCGTAGTGCGACAGCTCCTCCGCTTCGTGTGCGCGGATGCGCAGATGAGACGTCCGCAGGCCGAGGTCGAGATGCCAGCTGTGACGCCGGTCGATCCAGTAGCGATGCCACTCCTCGGCGTCCGGGGGCGGCACGAAGAACTCCATCTCCATCTGCTCGAACTCGCGCATGCGGAAGAGGAAGTTGCCCGGCGTGATCTCGTTGCGAAAGCTCTTGCCGATCTGCGCGATCCCGAACGGCGGCTTCACACGCATCGACGACGTGACGTTCTTGAAGTTCACGAAGATGCCCTGGGCAGTTTCGGGTCGGAGGTAAGCGATACTCGCGTCGTCGCGCAGCGCACCGACGTATGTCTCGAACATCAGGTTGAACGCACGCGGTTCCGTGAGATCGCACTCCGAGTACTCACCCGGATGCTTCGAGGGACGCTTCCCGCACGACGCGAGCTCGAGCTGGTCGGCGCGGAAGCGCAGCTTGCAGGTGCGGCAGTCGACCAGCGGATCGGAGAACGTGTCGACGTGCCCGGACGCGACCCACACCTGCGGGTTGAGGATGATCGCCGAGTCGAGCGCGACCACGTCGTCGCGCTCCTGGATCATCGAGCGCCGCCACTCGGCCTTGACGTTGTCGTTCAGGAGGACGCCGTAGTGGCCGAAGTCGAACGACGAGCCGAGCCCGCCGTAGATGTCGGAGGTGGGGAAGACGAAGCCGCGGCGGCGGCAGAGCGACGCGACCTTTTCGATCGTCGCCGCGCCTTCGAACTGCTCGAGCTGCTCCGAAGCCATGACTTCGGAAGGTATCGGCTAGGGCTTCGAGACGTCGACGGTGAAGGAGCCCGCGCCTTTCAGTCGCTCCACCTTCAGCGTCAGCGAACGCTGCCCGCAGATCTCGTAGCGCACGGTCGCGCCGCGGGCGACGAGCGTCGAGCCGGCGTAGAGCGCGAGCCGCATCGTCGACTTCTTCGGCGCGTGCAGCCGTGCGACGAAGCTGCCGTCGAGCGTCGTCCTGACACCGATCGTCCGCGCGGTCCCGTACCCGAAGGAGCCGTGCACGTGGGTGACCGTCGGCCCCGTCCACGGCGTGAGGACATCCTGGTCGAGCAGCGAGAGAGCGGTTGCGTCCGGATAGAACGACCGGCTGACGATGTCCCAGCCGATCGACGTCTGGCCCTCCTTCGTCAGGTTGAGGACACGGTAGGCCTCCGCGAACGCCTCGCCTGGATTCTGGTCGTACGAGCCGCTCTCGTCACCCGGCGACGCGGACCCGGCAGCGGACTTCGCACAGATGTTCTCGTACGAGGACCAGCGCTTCGTGCCGTAGTCCTCCGCCCGCCAGGGTGAGTCTGCGCGGTTCTCGGCGATGTGGTGGCCGTACTCGTGCGCGACGATCTCCTTTGCGGGAGGCGCGTCCAGCTGGTCCTCCGGCGACGCGTAGATCGTCTCGCTGTCCGGGTCGTAGCAGGCGAGCGCCTGCTCACCGCATCGCGCCTGCACCTCGGTAAGCGGTATCAGGTCAAGCGTCAGCCGCGCGAGCTCCGGGCCGTGCACGAGTGTCCCAAGGTACGACGCCCAGCTCTGCGGCAGCGTCTGGTCGACCGGGTACGCATCCGAGACGTCGATCGTCACCGAGGAGCCGAGGCTGTCTCCCGTCGGATACGAGCCGCCCCACGCGAGTGCCGCGGCCGGGAACGCGAGGGCGCAGAGGCAGGTCGCGAGCAGCCACTTCACCCACACCACTGTGCCTGCGGAACCTAAGAGCCGCATGAATGCCCGGTTAAGGTGGAGCGGTGAACCTCGTCGAGCTGCACATGATTTCCGACTCCACAGGCGAGACCGCGCAACGCCTCGTCCAGGCGCTCGAGGCGCAGTTCCCGGAGCAGGAGTTCCACGAGATCCGCCACCCGCGCGTCGAGAACGTCGCAGACCTGCAGCTCGCGGTCGAGCGGATGCGAGGCCGGTCCGCGGTGGTGATCTACACGCTCGTCGAGCCGGAGTTGCGCGAGGCGATGCGCACGCTCTGCCGGAGCGCGAAGCTCCACTATTGCGATCTCCTCGGCCATCCGATCGAGGCCGTCGCACGCGTGTCCGGAAAGCCGGCGAAGATGAAGCCGGGTGCGCGGCCGCCCCTCAACGACGCGTACTTCCGGCGCATGTCGGCGATCGAGTTTGCCGTCAAGTTCGACGACGGCGTCGGTAGCGGCCTCGACGAGGCGGACATCGTGCTCGTCGGGATCTCGCGCACGTCGAAGACGCCGCTCTCGATCTACCTCGGCTACCTCGGCTACAAGACGGCGAACGTGCCGTTGGTAAAGGGCATCGAGCCGCCCGCCGAACTCTTCAGCGTCGACCAGTCGAAGGTGGTCGGGCTGACGATCGACGCGCAGCGGCTGTCGGAGATTCGTGGCGAGCGGATCCGCTGGATGCGCGGTGACCGCAAGTATGCGAGCCTCGTCGAGATCTACGAGGAGCTCGAGTACGCGGAGCAGATGCACCGCCGTCTCGGCTGCCCCGTGATCGAGGTGAGCGAGCTCTCGATCGAGGAGATCTCGCACCGAATCATCCGCTTCGTCGAGCAGCGCAGCGCCGCCACCGCATGAAGCCCAAGCCGCCGGTCCCGCTGTGGCGCTGGGGCATCTGGTACACGGCGCTCGGCGCGGCGCTCGTCCTCTTCTACGGGCTCTTCACTCCGTTCTGGTTCGGCCTGCGCACGCTCGCCTGGTTCGCCGAGTTCCGCTCACGGAGGCGCCGAGCCGGATAGATTGCCGCTCCATGCCGGACCAGCCCGCGCCCGACCGCTTCGTGTTCGATTTCGACGAGCCCACGACCGGCGGTCGCGAGCTCCTCGGCGGGAAGGGATTGGGGCTCGCGGAAATGACGCAGATGGGCGTCCCGGTGCCGGCCGGCTTCACGATCACGACCGACGCCTGCCGCGCATCGATGGCGGCGGGGGGCGAGCTTCCCACCGGGCTCGCCGAGGAGGTCGACGCGCACATCGTGCGGCTCGAGGAACGGACCGGCAAGCGCTTCGGCTCGCACGACGATCCGCTTCTCGTCTCGGTTCGCTCGGGTGCGGCCGTCTCGATGCCGGGGATGATGGACACAATCCTGAACCTCGGTCTGAACGACGACGCAACCGAGGGTCTCGCGGCGCGCACCGGCAACGCCCGTTTTGCCTACGACTCCTATCGGAGGCTGATCCAGATGTTCGGCGAGGTCGTCGACGGGATCGACGCGCATCGCTTCGAGAGCGCGCTCGCGCAGCTCAAGCACGACAGGTCGGTCCAGCACGACACCGAGCTCTCGACGGACGACCTGCGCGAGCTCGTCGGTAGCTTCAAGGCGATCTACCGCGAAGAGACGGGCGCGGATTTCGCCGGCGACGCGCGCGATCAGCTTCTGCGCGCCGTGCGAGCCGTCTTCGAGTCGTGGGACACGCCGCGCGCGCAGGTCTACAGGCACGCGCACGAGATTCCGGACGACCTGGGAACGGCGGTGAACGTCGTCCAGATGGTGTTCGGCAACAAGGGCGAGCGTTCCGGTACCGGCGTCGCTTTCACGCGCGATCCTTCGACGGGGGAGACCGGCCTGTACGGCGAGTTCCTTGCGAACGCGCAGGGCGAGGACGTCGTCGCGGGAATCCGCACGCCGCAGCCGATCGAGGCGATGCGCGACTCGCTGCCGGGTGCGTTCGAGCAGCTCCTCGACACGATGCGCCGGTTGGAGGAGCACTACCGCGACATGCAGGACATCGAGTTCACCGTCGAGGACGAGCAGCTGTATCTCTTGCAGACGCGCTCGGCGAAGCGCACGGCGCCGGCCGCCCTGAAGGCGGCCGTGACGATGGTCGACGAGGCGCTGATCTCGCGCGAGGAGGCGATCTCACGCATCGATCCGGCGATGCTCGACCAGCTCCTGCATCCGATGATCGACCCGAGCGCGAAGCTCGAGGTCGCCGCGAAGGGTTTGAACGCATCGCCGGGCGCCGCGAGCGGCGGTGTCGTCTTCACCGCGGACGCCGCCGTGGAGCGCGCGAAAGCCGGCCCGGTCATCCTCGTGAGATGGGAGACGACGCCGGACGACATCCACGGCATGATCGCCGCCGAGGGCATCCTGACCGTGCACGGCGGCATGACGTCTCATGCCGCCGTCGTCGCGCGCGGGATGGGCAAGCCCTGCGTCGCGAGCTGCGAC
>JAICTB010000149.1 GCA_025936595.1 Thermoleophilia bacterium
AGGATCGCCGCGGCCGCGACCGAGACGAGCGCCGAACGGCGCTGCGGGGTCACTCGACCTCGTCGAGCGACCAGAGCACCACGTCCTGCCGGGGCGAGAAGAGCACGTGCGGCTCGTCCGCGGGCAGCGGGAGCGGCGCCATCGTGTTCAGGTCGATGTGCGCCTCGCCGCGCTGAAGATCCCACGGCGCATGCTGGATCTCCGCGCGATACAGGCGGCCGCCGTCCTCGGTGTAGAGGCAGTAGCGGTCCGTCAGGAAGTGCTCGAGGGTCCCCGCCGCCGGCTGAAAGAGCTCCCCGTCGCCGCGGTAGCGCGCGCTGAACGCCGCACCGGGGCGAGCCGATTCGTAATGGACGAGCTCCTCGTCACGCTCGTAACGCATCTGTGCGTGGTGGTACGGCAGCTTGTAGAGCTTCTTCGCAGCCTCGACCGCGAGGCGGCTCGCGGCGTCGAGCGAGAAGAACCAGATGCCGGGCTTGCCGTCGCGCGTCACATAGGTGCGCACGTTGACCTCCGGGAACGTCGAGATGCCCGGCAGCGGCGGCAGGCCGCGGAGGCGGAAGTTCCGCAGCAGAAACGGCGTCACGCCGAGCCACACGGAGCCGTCGTGCGTCTCGAGCTCGACGGAGTCCGGCACGAGGCCCCGGAGCGCCGCCTCCTCGACGCGCCAGTGCAGGAAGCACAGATCGATCCACGACTGTGCATTCGTCCACGGCTCGTCGGGCATCGGCCACGCCCGGTGCGAGACGTCGTCGACCGCGCGCGCCTGGCGTGCGGCGTCATCCAGGAAGCTAGAGATTGCCGCGGAGCGCCTGCTCGCGCTCGATCGCCTCGAAGAGCGCCTTGAAGTTGCCGTCGCCGAAGCCGCGGGCGCCGTGGCGCTCGATCACCTCGAAGAAGAGCGTCGGCCGGTCCTGCGCGGTCTTCGTGAAAATCTGGAGCAGGTAGCCGTCGTCGTCGCGATCGGCGAGGATCCGCAGGCGGCGCAGGTCGTCCCAGCTCTCGTCGATGTCACCGACCCGC
Organism: Thermoleophilia bacterium; assembly: GCA_025936595.1. Taxonomy (GTDB): domain Bacteria; phylum Actinomycetota; class Thermoleophilia; order Gaiellales; family Gaiellaceae; genus PALSA-600. The sequence goes on from JAICTB010000149.1 coordinate 1,024, forward strand.
CCCGGCGTCTCCTCGTAATAGGTGTCGGGCGTCGAGAGGAACATGATCCCCCGCCGCTGCAGGGCTTCGACCGTCTTGACGACGTCGGAGGATTGCAGCGCGATGTGCTGTGCGCCGGGCCCCTCGTTGAACTCGAGGTACTCGTCGATCTGGCTCTTGCGTTTTCCCTCGGCGGGCTCGTTGATCGGGAACTTGATCTTCCCCTGGCCGTCCGTCATCACCTTCGACATCAGCGCCGAATACTCCGTCGAGATGTCGTCGTCGGAGAAGTGGATCATCTCCGTCATGCCGAACACACGCTCGTAGAACGCGACCCAGTGCTCCATCTTCCCGAGCTCGACGTTCCCGACGATGTGGTCGATCGCGAGCAGCCCCACGCCGTCGTCGGCGGCAGCCGGCTCCTGCGCGACATAGCCGGGGAGATACGCGCCCTCGTAGCCGTTACGGCTGACGAACGTGTGCACGACGTCGCCGTAGGTCGCGATCGTGGCGAGCCCGACCTTGCCGAAGTCGTCCTCGACCGTGTGCGGCTCCACCACTCCTTCGGCTCCGCGCTCGACGGCTTCCCGATACGCCCGCGCTGCGTCCGGCACGCGGAGCGCGATGTCCTTCACGCCGTCGCCGTGCTTCGCCGCATGCCGCGCGACGTCGCTGTCGCTGCGGATCCCGCTCGTCACGACGAGGCGGATGTCGTTCTGCTCGAGCACGTAGCTGGCGCGGTCGCGGACGCCAGTTTCGGGGCCTGCGTATGCCGTGCGGTGGAAGCCGTAGGCCTGCTCGTAGTAGAAGGCCGCCTGCTTTGCGTTGCCGACCCAGAGCTCGACGTGGTCCCAGCCGTCGAGCGGCATGAAGTCTTCACTCATGGCTCCGATTCTACTCCCGCCGTCGCTGGAGCTCCCGCTGCAGCGTCCGCCGCCGACACATCGTCGAGCGTGCGACGCAGCGTCTGCTCCTTCACGAACACGACCGCCACGACCCAGACCACCGCGGCGATGGCGGCGGAGGTGAGGAAGGCGGGTCGCAGCGCGCTCGCGAGCCCCTGGCGGAGCGCCGGCGAGAGGCGATGGATCGCCGAGCCTTCCGCACCCGCCCCGACCCCGGCCGGCAGTCCATGGTTGACGATCACGCCGATGATCGTGACGCCGAGCGTCGCACCCATCTGCCGGCCGAACTGCGTCAGCGCCGTCGCCGATCCGATCCGCGACCGCGGCACCGCGTTCTGCACCGAGAGGACGAACACCTGCATCATCGATCCGATCCCGATGCCGGCGATCACCATGTTGCGCGCCGCTTCGCCGTTCGTGGTCGAGGTGTTCATGCGCCACAGCAGCAGCATCCCGATCGTCAGGACGACGGGGCCGAACACCGCGTTCCAGCGGTAGCGACCGGTGCGTGAGACGAGCTGGCCGGTGAGGATCGACGTGCAGACGGCGCCGAGCGTCATCGGTGTGAGGACGATGCCGGACGAGGTCGCGGACGTTCCGATCACGCCCTGCACGAAGAGCGGGACGTACGAGATGGTCCCGAACATCGCCATCCCAACGAGCGCCATGCAGACGACGCTGCCGGAGACGATCGGGTTGCGCAGCACGTCGAACGGGAGGATCGGCTCGACGGCCCGGCGCTCGACGACTGCGAAGACGAGCAGGCAGGCGACCGCGCCGACGAGCACGCCGATCACCTCACCGCTCGCCCATGGGTACTGCGTCCCGCCCCACACGAGTCCAAGCAGCAGCAGACCGGTGCCGGCGGCCAGGATCCCGGCGCCGAGCCAGTCGATCGTGTGCTCGACGCGGGCCCGCCACCGCGGCATCGTCAGCGAGATCACCGCGAGCGCGACACCACCGACAGGCAGGTTGACGAAGAACACCCAGCGCCAGGTCGTGTTGTCGACGATGAAGCCCCCGACGGCCGGGCCGATGATCGACGAGGACGCGAAGACGGCGCCGATCAGGCCTTGCCACCGGCCGCGGTCGCGCGGCGGGACGATGTTCCCGATCACCGCAAGCGAGAGCGGGAAGAGGCCGCCCGCGCCGATCCCCTGCACCGCGCGGAAGACGACGAGCTGCGTCATCGTCTGCGCGATCCCGCACAGGGCCGAACCGGCCAGGAACGTGACAATCGCGATCAGGAACAGGTTCTTGCGCCCGTAGACGTCGCCCAGCTTTCCGTAGAGCGGGACCGTCACGGTCGACGTGAGCATGTAGGCGGTGAACACCCATGAGTACTGCGCGATGCCGCCGAGGTCGCCGACGATCCGCGGCAGCGCGGTCGCCACGATGGTCTGGTCGAGCGCGGCGAGCGCGAGCGTCACCATCAGCCCGGAATAGATCGCGAGGATCCGACCGATCGTGAACTGGTAGCCCGGAGGCTTCCGCGCAAGGCGTTCCCGCACCGTCACGGGAAACAGTTAACCAGGTTAACTGGCCTCAGTCCGCCGGTGGTTCGACAGGAGCGCGGTTCGATCGCTCGACGAGCACGGCCGTGAGGATCCCGACGCCGCCGACCACCTCCCAGCGCGTCAGGTGCTCGTCGAGGAGGACGAGCGCGAACAGGACGCCGAAGAGCGGCTGCATGTTCGAGAAGAGCGACGCGCGCGAGGGGCCGACGCGGCTGATCGCGGTGAACCAGAGGATGTTCGTGAGGAAGAGCGGCCCGATCACCGCGAACGCGAAGCACAGCCACATCAGGTTGCTGAAGTGGAAGCTCTGCTGAGCCGTCTGGTGAGTGCCTGCGAGCGCGAGCGGGATCCAGCCGACGAGCAGGACGAGCGAGCTGATCCGGAACGGCGAGTAGCGGCGCATCAGCGGCGCAATCAGCACCGAGTAGCACGCCCAGGTCGCCGCGGTGAGAATGGCGAGGCCGTCGCCGACGATGCGCCCGGAGAAGCCGCCCGAGCCGGTCGCGACGAACCCGACGCCGACGAGGGACACGAGGGTGGCGATCCAGAAGCCGCGCCCCATCCGCTCCAGCCCGACCAGCGCAGCGACGACCCCGATGAAGATCGGCGTCATGCCGAGGAAGAGCGTGACCGTCGCGGCCGAGGTCTTGTCGATCGAGTAGACGAAGCAGATCTGGTTGAGGAAGATGAACGCGGCGGCGAGCAGCACGAGGCGGAGATCTCGGCGGGCGATCCGGAAGCTCTTTTCGCGCGCGTACGTGAACCCCCAGAAGAGCGCGGTCGCGACGCCGTAGCGGATCGTCGCGTAGGCGAGCGGGTGGAAGCCGTGCTGCAGCACGTAGCGAGTGACCGTCGCGTTGAGCGCCCAGAGGAGGACAGTGCCGAGGAGCATCAGGTCGACAGGGCTCACTCGGCGCACGGTGCTCGACCCTAGCGCTAGGCTCTGCCGCTATGGACCGCGAGCCGACCCGCGACGACGTCGAGGCCCTCGTCGGTCCGGCGACGCCGCACTTCGCGTTTCAGATTCGCGCGCGCGTGCGCGAGCTCGTCGCAGACCTGCCGGCCGACCACGAGGTGCGCACGTACGCGGAGGCGCAGATGGAGCGACTCGACCGGCTCGGCTACGCCTCGTCGAAGGCGGACGAAGGCGCACGCGAGTCACCGGAGCGGATCGGCTGGGACGAGCTGCCTTCGTCCGCTCCGGCCGATCGCCCGCTGCCGCGCCGGGCGTGAACGTCCTCGTCACGGGAGGGACGCGCGGGATCGGGCGCGCGATCGCCATCCGCTTCGCACGTGCCGGCGCAGACCGGGTCGCGCTCGGCTACATGCGCAACGATCGCGCGGCCCAAGAGGCAGCGACGGAGGTTCGCGCACTCGGCGCCGAGGTCACTCTCGTGCGCGGAAACATCACTTCGTCGCGCGTGCTGGAGGAGGTGCGAGACCTCGGTCGGCTCGACGTGCTCGTTCACAACGCAGCGACCGGGGTGATCCGGCCCGCGCTCGAGACCGAGGACAAGCACTGGGACTGGACGATGAACGCGAACGCGCGCGCGCTCCTGCAACTCGCGCGCGTCGCCGCGCCGCAGATGGAGCCGGGAGCGTCGATCGTCGCGATCTCGTCGCTCGGCGCGCAGCGCGTGCTGGAGAACTACACCCTTGTCGGCACGTCGAAGGCCGCCCTCGAGTCGCTTGTCCGCTACCTGGCGGTCGAGCTCGCGCCACGCGGAATCCGCGTGAACGCCGTCTCGGGCGGCGTCGTCGACACGGGCGCGCTCGAGCATTTCCCGAACCGCGAGGAGATGCTCGCCGCCGGCGCAGCGAATCCGGTCGGCCGGCTCGTCGCTCCCGACGACATCGCGGGCGCGGTCGCGTTCCTCTGCTCGCCGGACGCAGCAATGGTCTGCGGCCAGACGATCGTCGTCGACGGCGGCTTCTCGCTGACGGCGTGAGACACAAGCGCCGCGTCAGCGCTGCGCGCCTGTGGAAAAGGTCTGTGGAAAAGGGGTCAGACCCCGTGATGTCCCGAAGGGACATCACGGACAGGTCTTCTCCAGGCGATCCTGAGCCCAGACGTCACTGAACAGCACAGAAGCGACACTGATCCGGCACAGAATCGTTGCGATGGACACGGCCGCGCAGGACAGAACCGGGGTCAGACCCCGTGATGTCCGCTCGCGGCAGGTCCGGAACGGACGTGCTTAGCGGCTCAGCAGGCGCCCGACGGTGTCGGCCGCGACGTAGCCGGCGATCTTCGGGTTCTCCTGCAAACGGCGTATCGAGTACTCGTACCACTGCGTGCCGTACGGGACGTACACACGCAGCCGGTGACCATCGGCGACGAGCGAGTCCGCGCGGTCGGGGCGCACGCCGAGCAGCATCTGAAACTCGTACCGCTCGCGCGGCAGGTCGCGCACGATGCGCAACGCCT
>JAICTB010000249.1 GCA_025936595.1 Thermoleophilia bacterium
CGACCGCACATCCTGCACACGCACACGGCGAAGGCCGGCGCCGTCGGCCGGGCGGCGGCGCTCCTCGCAGGCGACGCGAAACCGCCGGTGATCGTGCACACCTACCACGGTCACGTGCTCAAGGGCTATTTCGACCCGCTGCGCACCCAGGTCTTCCGCGAGACGGAGCGAGCGCTCGCGAAACACAGCACGCGGCTGATCGCGGTCGGCCCGCAGGTGCGGGACGATCTCGTCGAGCTCGGCGTCGCGCCGGCGGAGAAGTTCTCGGTGATCCGGCTCGGCATCGACCTCGAGTCGCGCGTGCTCTCGGAGGACCGCCGCGCCGAGTTTCGCCGGCTCTTCGGCATTCCCGAGGAACGATTCGTCGTCGGTTGGATCGGGCGCATGACCGCGATCAAGCGCGTGCAGGACATCCTGCTCTCGTTCAAGAAGCTGCGCGAGCGCGGCGTCGACGCAACGCTCTGCCTCGTCGGCGACGGCCCGGATCGCGACGACGTCGAGGAGCATGCCTCCAGGCTCGGGATCGTGCGCGACACGCTCTTCGTCGGCTACCAGCGCGACGTTGCGCCGTACTACGCGTTCTTCGACGCGTTCGTCCTGCCCTCGGCGAACGAGGGCACGCCGGTGGTCGCGATCGAGGCGCTCGCCGCGAAGCGTCCCGTCGTCGCGACGCGCGTCGGCGGCGTGCCCGACGTCGTGACCGAGGGCAGCGACGGCTTCCTCGTCGAGGTCGGCGACACGGATGCGCTCGCCGAGCGGCTCGAACGGCTGGCGCGGGACCCGGAGCTACGCCGCAGGATGGGTGCCGCGGGGCGCGAGCACGTCGTGCCGCGCTACCGCGTGGAGCGTCTCGTCGACGACGTCGACGAGCTCTACCGCGAGCTGCTCACGGGCGGCGGCTGAACCTGATTTCCGCGCAGCGGAACCAGGTTCACGTCTGAAACGATTCCCAGCAGTTACCCGGGGATGATCGGCCTTCGCGAGCCTTTCTCGTTCGTCGACCCAGGCGGCTTCGCCGGCAACCAGGTTCGGGGGTACGACTACGGACTCGACAGCGCTGCCTGCTGCATGAACGCCGCGAACGACGGCTTGCGCTTGCCGCCGTACGTCTCGAGCCCCGACTGCCAGCCGCCGACCTTCGGCTCGTCGCGCAGCAGGAACCAGATCATCATGTCGACGCGCGGGTTCTTGCGGGCGATCGCGAACGCCTGCTTCAGGTACGTGGCCTGCTTCGCGTAGCTCACGCCGAAGAGCGAATCGGGCGGGTTCGTCTGGTAGCCGTACTCGGTGATCCAGATTCGCTTGTTGCCGTAGAGCTGGGTGAGGAGCTTCGTCAGGTCGCGGAAGTTCCCGAGCGTCACCGCCGTCGCCGGGTTGCCGCGGGCGCCGACCGGCTTCGTCGTCGGCTGGTCGCTCGCACCGGCGTAGTACGGATGATGGGCCCACGCGTCGAATCGCTTCAGCCCGTCCTTCTTCACCGCGCGCAGGAACGCGAGCGGCGACACCGACGGGCGGCTGCTCGAGGGGTTGTTGTTGCCGCGCGGGCCTGTGACGCCGCAACCGACGCGCTCGCTCCGCAGCAGGGTCGCATGGACGCCCTGGTAGACGGCGTTGCAGATCTTCACGTAGTCGAGCGCGCTCTGGATCGTCCAGCCCTTCGATGTCCGCTTGTACTGCGGCGCGAGGAAGTTCGGGTTGTTGGGCTCGTTCCACGCGAGCCACTCCTTGACGGGCGGCAGCATGCCTCCCTCGCCGTCCGCGAATTGGCCGTTGTACCGCTTCGCCGCGGCGAACACGAAGTTGCGCAGGTCGGTCGCCCGCTTCGGCGCGTAGTTCAACGGCCGGCCGCCGTTCGCCCACGGCGGCGTGCCGTAGACGGAGAACAGCACGTGCATGCCGTACTGGTTCGCGTATCGGACCACGCGGTCGTACAGCGTCCAGTCGTACGCCGGGTCGTTCGGAGACGTCGCATTCGCCGGACGGCTCTGCGCCACGCCGAACTTTCCGCCCCAGTAGAGGTTCACGCGGAGCTCCTGGACGTGGAGCTGCTCGAGCTGCGCCATCGACCGGTCGATCGGCCCGTAGAGCGTCTGTGCGTCGTCGTAGATGCCGACGCGCATGTAGCGCGACGCGTGCGCGCTCGCGGCCACGAATGCCGCCACGAGCACGGCGATGCCGACCCCGAACCGCTTCATCTCAGACGGGAGCCGGCTCGCGGCCGACTGCCGTCAGCCAGCGCCGGAGACCTTCTTCCAGGTCGATCTCGGGCGACCAGCCGAGGATCTGCCGGGCGCGCGTGATGTCGGGACGGCGCACCTGGGGGTCGTCAGTGGGGAGCGCCTCGAACACGATCTCGCTCGACGAGCCGGTGACGCGGATCACCGTCTGTGCGAGCTCGAGCATCGTCACCTCGTGGTCCGGGTTGCCGATGTTCACCGGCAGATGCTCCTCGCTCGTCGCGAGCAGGTAGAGCCCGCGGATCAGATCGTCGACGTAACAGAGCGAGCGCGTCTGCGAGCCGTCGCCGTAGACCGTCAGCGGCTTGCCTTCGAGCGCCTGGTTCAGGAAGTTCACCGATGCGCGCCCGTCGTTGCGCCGCATGCGCGGCCCGTAGGTGTTGAAGATGCGCGCGATGCACGTGTCCACGCCCTGCTGGGTGTGGTAGGTCATGGTCAGCGCCTCCGCGTAGCGCTTCGCCTCGTCGTAGACGCCGCGCGGCCCGATCGGGTTCACGTTCCCCCAGTAGGTCTCCGGCTGCGGATGCACCTGCGGGTCGCCGTAGACCTCGCTCGTGGAGGAGATCAGGAACCGCGCGCGCTTCACCTTGGCGAGGCCGAGCGCGTTGTGCGTTCCGTAGGAGCCGACCTTCAGCGACGCGAGGGGGGCGCGCAGGTAGTCGACGGGGCTCGCGAGCGCCGCGAGATGGAAGATGAAATCCACGGGCTCGTCGATCCAGATCGGCTCGACGACGTCGTGGTCCCTGAACTCGAACGCGTCGCTGCGCGCGTGCGCGATGTTCTCGAGCGAGCCGGTGTCGAGATTGTCGATGCAGATCACCCGGTGCCCGTGCTCGAGCAGGTGGTCGCAGAGGTTCGAGCCGAG
>JAICTB010000065.1 GCA_025936595.1 Thermoleophilia bacterium
CGCCGCGGACCGTGAGTGGGAGGTCGTCGCGCCGCATCCGTTCTCCACCGTCTGCTTCCGCCGGCGCGACGGCGACAACGACGCGATCGCACAGGCGGCGACCGCGACGGGCGAGCTCTTCGTCGCGACGACGAAGCTGCGGGGGCAGAGCGTGATCAGGCTCGCGATCGGCAACGCGCAGACGACCGAGGACGACATCCGTCGCGCGTGGGAGGTGCTGCGCTCGTGCGCCGAATCCGCGCGGTGATCTTCGATCTCTGGGAGACCTTGATCGACTGGGACCAGGCCGCGGCCGCGACGATGCTCGACAAGGTGCGCGCGCTCGCCGGCGAGGAGTTCCACGCGCGCTGGAGCTCCTCGCAGACGCGCTACACAGCTCCCGTGCGCACGGCGCTCGCGGAGGCCGGCGTCCCCGCCGAGCTGATGGACGAGGTGTGCGGTGTCCGCCTCGAGTACGTGCGGCACTGTCTCGTGCCGCGGCCGGGTGCCGTCGACACGCTGCGGCGCCTGCGCGAGGACGGCTATCGCGTGGGGCTCATCACCGTGTGCAGCGAGGACGTCGAGACGCTGTGGCCGGAGTCGGAGTTCGCGGGGCTCTTCGACGCGGAGGTGTTCTCGAACGCTGTCGCGCTGACGAAGCCCGACCCGCGCATCTACCTGCACTGCTGCGAGCTCCTCGGCGTCGAGCCGCACGAGGCGGTGTTCGTCGGTGACGGCGCGAACGACGAGCTCGCGGGCGCGCGGCGGGTCGGCATGGACGCGATCCTGATCCACCGCCCGGGCGAGGATCCACCGTGGCCGGAGCTCGCGCAATGGAACGGCCCGCGCGTCACCTCGATCCCGGGCGTGCTCGAGGTGCTCGAACGCTGATCGTCCGCCCGTCGGGCGCCGACGAAGCGGAGACCCATTTCGCGATCCAACGCGACGCGTGTGTCGCAGCGTTCGCGCACGTGTTCCCGCCGGAGCGCTATCCGTTTCCCGACGCCGCGGTGCGACAGCGGTGGCGCGAGTTCCGCGGGACGACGCTGCTCGCCGAGCGTGACGGTCGCCCGGTCGGAGTCGCCGCGTTCGAGGCGTGTTGGCTCGGCGGCCTCTACGTCGTTCCGGACGAGTGGGGCAGTGGTGTCGCCGGCGCGTTGCACGACGCGGCGCTCGCCGCGATGCCCGACTGCCCGGAGGTTCGACTGTGGACGCTCGAGGAGAATCACCGCGCGCGCCGCTTCTACGAGAAGCGCGGGTGGCGTCTGAACGGAGAGACGCGCGTCGTTCCGTTCCCGCCGAACCCGCTCGACGTCGGCTACGTCCTCGTCCGCGAAGAGCCGTAGCGATAAAAGACGGTGGCAGCCACCGTCACGGATGCGTCACGAGCTGTCCACAGCCGTTTGCGAAACGCGAGGCGGGAAGCCGCTTCGAGCGTCGCTGCGGGACAAGCGCTTCGGTGGCAGCCACCGACGTTCGCGCCGGAGTTCAGATGTTCAGCGCCCGAAGGGCCGCGTCGTGCAGCGCGACGCGGTAGCGCCAGAACGCGTGCCCGGTTGCGAGGAGCCGCGCGCGCAGCGGCCCCGCGAGTTCGGCGAGCGTGCCCCAGCGCGCGGCGGCGATCTCCTCCGCGTCCTGCGGATCGAGCTGGTCATCCGCCGTGCGCGCGAGAAACACGTGCGTGCGCCACGGCACGCCGAACGGCTCGTAGACGAAGTTCGCATGCGCGTCGACGAGGTAGCGGTCGAGCAGCACGCGCAGGCCCGTCTCCTCGAGCGCCTCGCGCTCTGCGCCGGCGACGAAATCCTCGCCCGGCTTGATCCCTCCGCCGGGCGGGCGCCAGATCCCGCGGGCGAAGTGCGGCTTGCGAATCAGCGCGATCCGCCTGTCCCGACCGAGGATGAAGAGCGTCACGTCGTGCATCCGTGCCGGGTTGTAGGTCGCGAGCGAATGCTCGCGCTTCGTGATCGCGCCGGACCACTCGAGCTCGACCGGATCCCCGTAGCGGACGCGGAGCGGCGCGAGGAGCTCCTCGGTCACGTGCACAATCCCGATCATGCCTCGCGTGCGCAGGCCCAGGCGCAGGGCGCCCGTGCTCGAATTGCTCGAGGCGACGCTGCCGGAGCTTCGGCGCGGCCTCACCGAGAGCGCCGCCCGCACCGTCGCCTACGAGCTCTTCGAGAAGCTCGGCTACGGCGCGGTCGCGGTCACCGACGCGCATGCGGTGCTCGCCTTCGTCGGCGCCGGTGCCGACCATCACGCAGCCGGCGAGCAGCCGATCCGTCCGGTCTACGAAGCGCTCGCACAGGAGCGCCTGCTCCTGGCGCCGCTCGGGATCCGCACCGAGTGCGACCACCCCGCCTGCCCGCTCGGGGCCGCCGCGGTGGTGCCGCTCCGCCTGTCCGACGGGCCCGCCGGCGCGATCGTCGCGTACGCCACCGCCGGCTCTCCGCTCGACGAAGCCGCGGTCGAAATGCTCGAGGCGCTCGGGACGCAGCTCTCCGCCCAGTTGCAGCTCTCGGAGTTGCACTCCGCGACGACGACGGCGCTGCAGGCGCAGATGGAGCCGCACTTCGTCTTCAACGCGCTCAACACCATCGCCGCCTTCATCCGCACGGAGCCCGAACGGGCGCGCCGGCTCGTGCTGGCGTTCGCCGACCATCTGCGCAGCCGGCTCGCGCGGCCCGGCGAGTTCGTGACCCTCGAGGAGGAGCTGCGTCACGTGCGGAGCTACCTCGAGCTCGAGCAGGCGCGGTTCGGCGCACAGCTCGAGGTGACGATCGACGCGGCGCCGGACGCACTGGCGGTTCGACTGCCGCCGCTGCTCGTCCAACCGCTCGTCGAGAACGCGATCAAGCACGGCAAGACGGACCGCCCGCTGCACCTGCTCGTCCGGGCACGGGTCCGTCGCGGCCGCCTGCGCGTGACCGTGCGCGACGACGGCCGCGGCATCGCGCGCGAGGTGATCGAGCGGGTGCTCGAGGCCGGCGTCGGCGAAGGCACCGGGCTCGGGCTCGCGAACGTCAACATGCGCCTCGTCGCGCACTACGGCGAGAGCGTGCAGCTGCGCTCGTTCCCCTTCGGCACCGTCGTGCGGCTGCGGGTTCCGATCGCATGACGCTCAGAGCCCTGCTCGTCGACGACGAGGCGCCGGCGCGGTCGGAGCTCCGCTACCTGCTCGCAGCACACCCCGGCGTGACGGTGGCGGGCGAGGCGGGGAGCGCCGGTGAGGCGCTCGCGCTGGCGCGTGACGCGACGTACGACGTCGTCTTCCTCGACGTCGAGATGCCGGGGCTGACGGGCGTCGAGGCGGCGCCTCTCGTGCGTGAGCGCCGCAACCCGCCCGCGGTCGTCTTCGTGACCGCGCACGAGCGCTACGCCGTCGACGCCTTCGCAGTGGAGGCGTTCGACTATCTGCTGAAGCCGGTCGACCCGGACCGCCTCGCGCGCGTCGTCGAGCGCCTCCACGAGCGCTCCGTCGAGAACGTGCTCCCCGTCGAGAAGATCGCCGTCGTCGCGGGAGGCGGCACCGACCTGCTCGACTACGACCAGGTGCACTACGCGCAGGCCGACGGCGACTACAGCCGGATCCACACCTACGACCGTTCCTACCTCTGCACCGCCTCGCTCGGCGAGCTGGAGGAGCGGCTGCCCGCGGCACGGTTCGCCCGCGTCCACCGCTCGTACCTCGTCAACCTCGGCAAGGTCGCCGGGGTAAAGCGCGCTGCGCCGGACCGCTTTCGCCTGCAGCTCGCCGACGCTGCGAGGACGGAGGTCGACGTGGCTCGCCGGCAGTCGCGCATGCTGCGCGAGCGGCTCGGCCTATAACTGCCGGAGAAGCTCGGCGAACGCCTCGGTCGAGCCGACGATCACGTCTGCACGGTCGCCGAGCGCCGAGGGGCCTTCGCTCGAGACGACCGCGACCCGCACGGCCGCGTCGAGGCCGTCGAGCGCGTCGAAGCCGTCGAGGTCGGTGGTGTCGTCCCCGGCGTAGAGCGCGCGGCGCAGGCCGCTCTCGCCGAGGAGCCGACGCACCGCCGTTCCCTTCGACGCGTCGAGCGGCGGCAGGACCTCCAGCACCATTCGCCCCCAGCGGGTGCGGAATCCCTCCTCGAGCGCCGCCGCAGCAACCTGCTCCAGCAGCCCGCGCGCGGCGGCCTCGTCGAGCGCGCTGCGGTAGTGGAACGCGGCGCTGAGGGGCTTCGACTCCGTGTCGCGCCAGGCCGCGGCGGCCGCGAACGCGTGAATGCGGTCGGCCCAGGCACGTGCCCCGGGGTCGAGCTCGAGCCCGTGCTCGCCCACGTAGCGGAGCGCATCGACGCCCACGATCTCGCGCGCGACGGCGGAGGGTCGTCCCGTCACGCATGCCGCGAGGCCGTAGCGGGCGGCGAGCCGCTCCAGCTCGGCCCGGGTCGTCTCCGGCACGCGCGCGTCCCCGGGCCGCTCGACGATCGGGGCGAGGACCCCGTCGACGTCGAGGAAGAGCGCCGCAAGGGCCGGCTCGGCTGCAATCCGGGAGAGCGGGTCCAAGGCTCTAGAGTAGGCGCCGCGGCGAGACCGAAACACGCCTTGCCTGGCGAGAGCAGCGAAGATCGTGAACACTTCCGTTGTGGCCGAGTACGACGACCTCTGGATTCCCCTCGTCGACGAGCCGATCGGCTCGATCGTCGAGCAGCTCCAGGCAGAGCATCCCGATATCGACGCCCTCGTCGGCGGCCCGCGGACGATCCTCGCGTTTCGCACCTTCGCCTATATTCGCGTCGGCATCCTGCTCGGGCAGCTCCTCGTGGACAACGACGTGCCCGCCTATGACGGCACGGAGACGTGGATCGAGGCGCTGCTCCGCAACCCCAGCCACAAGCAGGCGGTCGTCGACGAGCTCCGCGCGGTTGCTCACGAAGTCGCGGCAGATCCGCGTCACGCCGGCGGCGAGCCGATCGGGCCGGACGATGACGCGCGTGCGCGCTTCCGCGAGTTCGCGCGCAAGCAGCTGGGCTGAACGCTGAGCAGCCCGCGGGCCTGGCAGAATCAGGTGACGGTGCCGCGCCGTCGCCTCGTCTTCCTCCTACCGCTCACGCTCCTCGCGTTCGGCTCCGCGGGCGCGGAGGGCCCCGCAGGCACACCCGGCGCGGCCGCGACCGCGTGGGCGATCAAGATCTCCGTGCCGTCGAGCGCAGGCGCCGCGACGCCGACCGTCGCCTCGCCGCCCGCGAGCGCGCCCTCGGCCGGCGGCGCCTTCGCATATCCGGCAGACGGGTCGATCGTCGCGGCTCAATCGACGACCGCCAGCGCGACCACGTCGGTACAGACGAACGCGTCCGCGAAGGCGGAGAGCGTCGTCACCGCGCTGTCCCTCTTCAACGGCGAGCTGACGGCCGACGCGGTCACCGCGCGCGCCTCCGCCGGCACCGGCCCGTCCGGCGCGGGCGGCAACGAGAACGGCAGCACCGTCACGAATCTGGTGTTCGGCGGCCAGCCTGTCGGCGCCGCCGCGAAGCTCGCCCTCGGAGCCTGGGGCCAGCTGACGCTCGGCAACCAGGGCGTCGACCGGAGCGCGCCCGCGGGCGCCCGAGGCTATCGCGGCTTCGTCACCGAGCTCGACATCCATCTGACGGCCGACCACGGCGGCCTGCCCGCGAACAGCGAGATTCAGATCGGCTACGCCGAGGCCGCCGCCCAGACGGCGCCCCCGGCTCCCACCACGGAGACGACGACGGTCGAGACGGCCCCCACGACGACCGACGACGGGCCGAGCGCCGGCGACGCGCCGCGGCTCCGCCCGAATCGCGGCGTGACGCCGAAGTCGAACGGCCCGCTGAAGCTGCACCCGAAGCTGACCGCCGGCCACTATGTCTTCCCGGTCTACGGCGCAACCTCGTACATCGACAGCTTCGGCGCCGCCCGCGCCGACGTCACCTATCACCACGGCGACGACATCTTCGGCCGGCTCGGCCAGCCGCTCGTGGCGGTCGCCGACGGAACCGTCTTCTCCGTCGGCTGGAACAAGATCGGCGGCAATCGCCTCTGGATCCTCGACGGCCAGGGCAACCAGTTCTACTACGCACACCTCTCCGCGTTCTCGACCGCTGCGACGAACGGCGCGCACGTCAAGGCCGGGCAGGTCGTCGGGTTCATGGGGAACACGGGCGACGCGGAGGGAACGCCCGTCCATCTCCATTTCGAGGTGCATCCGGTGTCCTTCCTCTACCTGGGCTATGACGGCGCCGTCGACCCGACGCCGTACCTCGACGCGTGGCAGCACCAGAAGGATCTGCCCTTCCCCGTGGCCGCCGGTTGGGCACCCGCCGTTCCGGGTGGGCCGAGCGCCCCCGAGCCGGGCGCGATCCTGCTCGGGATGACCGACATCTCCTCCGCGGACGGGCTCGATCCCGGCTCGCTCGAGCGGGCGCTGACGCCCCTGAAGGCGTCAGCGCTGATGCAGACGCTCGTGCCGACCGTCGTCGCCCCGGCGGGCGACCTGGGCCGAGGTTAGAGCTCTACGAAGCCCCGCCGTTCGACGACGGGTAGTCGCCGCCGAACTCGTCGCTGCCGCCGCCGATCATCTCCTTGACCCACTTGCGCGTCTCGGGCCCGGTGATCGGGTTGAAGAGGATGCCGAGCGCGATCCCCGCGACGAGCAGCGTGGTCGACCTGCCCGAGTGCGACTTCTTGCCTTGCAGCCGGTCGGCGGCGTTCCGCAGGTCCTCGATCGCGGTCTTCAGCTTCTCGCGGACCTCGTCGTCCGTGGCGACGCGCGTCGCAAGCGTGACCGCGCTCCGGCCGCCGATCAACTCGCTGTAGAGGTCCTTCGCCGTCGCGAACGCGCTCATCACGTCCGCGCGGAGCTTGTCGTCCTTCATCGCGCGATCGACGTACGGTTTGACGTTCCCCGCCGCGTCGTAGACCTTGTCTCTTGTCTTGGCCATGCTCGCTGAATCCTTTCGCCTGGTTACCGCGCACCTGGTACCCCGGGACCGCCGGTACAAACAGGCGCTCCTCGTGGCAGCCGTCATCCTCGCAGGATGCGGCGGGCCCGGCTCGCACAAAGCGCGGCCCCAGACGCTCGAGGGCCCCGGCTTTCGCTTTCAGGCGCCGGCGAGGTGGACGCGCGAGCGGACGCGCCGCGAGGTGTCGGCGCGGCACGACTCGGACCTCGTCCAGGTCGCGTCGTTCCCCCTCGTCCGGCCGTACACGAGCGCCCTTTTCGGCCGCGTTGCCGGCGAGCTCGCGCTGCGGATGAAGGGGGTAGCGGCCGAGAGCGGGGGAACGATCATCGGGACCCACACGGTCACCGTCAGCGGCATCCGCTCGCACGCCTACGACGTGCGGGTCGCAGAGCACGTCGACGAGTACACGTTCGTGCTCGACGGGATGCACGAATACCAGCTGCTCTGCCGTCGCCGCTCGTCCGACAGCGGCGCCTTCTGCGACGCGCTCCTTACGAGCTTCGCGCTGGCATAGCCGCCTGCCGCTCGATCGACTGCGCGGTGCGCGGGCGCGAGCGGCGCTTCCCGTCGAATGCGGCGCCGAAGACCTCCTCGATCGTGTCCACGGGGATGAACTCCATCGACGAGCGGGTCTCGGGCGGAAGCTCGTCCAGGTCGGACTCGTTCTCGCGCGGGAAGATCACCCGCTTCAGGCCCGCGCGCTGCGCCGCGAGCGACTTCTCCCGCAGGCCGCCGATCGGCAGGACCTGGCCCGTCAGCGTGATCTCGCCGGTCATGCCGACGTCCTCGGCGACCGGCTCGCCCCGGACGAGCGACGCGATCGCCGTCGCCATCGTGACGCCCGCGGACGGCCCGTCCTTCGGCACCGCGCCGGCGGGAACGTGCACGTGCAGGTCGTGCTCGCCGAACCAGGTCTCCGGCAGCCCCATCTCGGCCGTGTGCGAGCGCACCCACGAGAGCGCGGCCTGCGCGGACTCCTGCATCACCTCGCCGAGCTGGCCCGTGATCGTCAGCTTGCCCTTGCCGGGATACGCGGTCGCCTCGATGAAGAGCACGTCGCCGCCCACCGTCGTGTAGGCGAGACCCGTTGCCACGCCTGGGTCGGACGTACGCTTGCGCACGTCGCCGGAGAAGCGGCGCGGGCCGAGCCACTCGCGCAGGCGCGCATCGTCGACGCGGATCTTCTGCGCGCGCCCCTTCGCGACGAGCGTCGCCGCCTTGCGGCAGATGTCGGCGAGCCTGCGCTCGAGGTTCCGGACGCCGGCCTCGCGCGTGTACTCGCGGATCACCGTTCGCAGCATCTTGTCCGAGAGCGTCAGCTGCGAGCGCTGCAGCCCGTGCAGCTTCAGCTGCTTCGGCAGCAGATACCGCTTCGCGATCCCGAGCTTCTCGTCCTCGGTGTACCCGGAGAGCGAGATCACGTCCATCCTGTCGAGCAGCGGCCCCGGGATCGAGTCGAGCGTGTTCGCGGTGCAGATGAAGAGCACCTTGGAGAGGTCGAACGGCAGGTCGAGGTAGTGGTCGCGGAACGTCCGGTTCTGCTCCGGATCGAGCACCTCCAGCATCGCGCTCGACGGGTCGCCGCGCCAGTCTGCGCCCATCTTGTCGATCTCGTCGATCAGGAGCAGCGGGTTCGACGACTCGGCGTCGCGCAGGGAGCGGATGATCGAGCCGGGCATCGAGCCGATGTAGGTGCGGCGATGGCCGCGGATCTCCGACTCGTCGCGCACACCGCCCACCGACAGGCGCACGAACTTCCGGCCGAGCGCGTTTGCGATCGAGTGCCCGAGCGACGTCTTGCCGACGCCGGGCGGCCCGACGAAGCACAGGATCTGGCCCGAGACCTCGTTCCGCAGCTTCGCGACGGCCAGGTACTCGATGATCCGGTCCTTCACCTTCTCGAGGTCGAAGTGGTCCGCGTCGAGCACCCCGCGCGCGTGCTCGAGGTCGAGGTTGTCGTCGGTGAACGCTCCCCACGGCAGCGTCAGGATCCATTCGAGGTACGTCCGGATGACGCCGTACTCGGCCGCGGCGGACGGCAGCTTCTCGAGCCGGGCGAGCTCGCGGTCGGCCGCCTTGCGCACCTCGTCGGACAGACCGGTCAGCGCGTCCAGCCGCTCGCGCAGCTCGGCGACCTCGGCCTGTTCCGGGTCGTCCTCGCCGAGCTCCTGCTGGATCGCCTTCAGCTGCTGGCGGAGGAAGTACTCGCGCTGTCCCTTCTCCATCTCCGACTGCACCTGCGACTGGATCTTCGAGCCGAGCTCGAACACCTCGAGCTCGCGGCCGAGGATCGCCGAGACGGTCCGCAGGCGCTGCTCGACATTCACCTGCTCGAGGATCTCCTGCCGCTCCTCCGTCTTGATCGTGCGGAGCGTGGAGGCGACGAGGTGGCAGAGCGCGCTCGGGTCGTCGACGTTCGCGGCGGCGAGCTGCAGCTCCTCCGGCAGGTACGGCGCGAGCCCGATGATGCGCGCGAAGAGGCCCTGCACGTTCCGCGTCAGCGCCTCGAGCTCGGGCGTCTCCTCCAGCTCGTCCGGCAGCGCGCTGAACTCGCCGAGCAGGTACGGGTCGACGTCCAGGCGGTTCTCGAGCCGCACCCGCTCGATCCCCTGCACGAGGATGCGAAGCGTGCCGTCGGGGACCTTGATCATCTTGTGCACGAGCGCGACCGTGCCGACGTCGTAGACGTCGTCCCACCCCGGGGACTCGACGGAGCCGTCCTTCGTCGTGATCAGCGCGAGCAGCCGGTCGCCCGCGACGACGTCGTCGATCAGCCGCACCGAGCGCTCCTGGCCGATCGCGAGCGGCGACATCGACTGCGGGAAGACGACCGTCTCCTTCAGCGGCAGCACAGGCAGCGCCGCCGGCAGCTCGAGGTCGTGCTCCTGCGGCTCCGGCGCGTCGAAGGCGACCTCCGTCATGGCAAGCGCTCCACGGTGATCCGGTAGCGGCCGGGCGGCATCGCCTGCTCGACGACCGGCAGCTCGACCGTGAGCACGCCGTTTCCGAAACGCGCCTGCGCGCGATCCGGGTCGACATCCTCGACGAGGCGAACCCGGCGCTCGAACGCGCCGTACTCGATCTCCATCTGCTGGTAGACGCGCCCCGGGACGCGCGGCCGCTTGCGCTCGCCCGCGATCACGAGCACGCGCTCGCCTGCGACGACGTGCACGCTCTGCGGGTCCACGCCCGGGAGCTCGACGACCACGGTCAGGGCGTGTGGATCGTCCGTGTGGAAGCAGTCGACGTTGGGGCGGAACCCGTGGCGGATGCCCGAGAAGCGCGGCACCTGCCAGAGGTCCGCGAAGAGCTCCTCGATCTCGTCCTGCAGCTTGTCGACGTCGCGTCTCGTCATCTCGCGCCACGGTACCCCGCGGCCACTACCTGATGATCGCGTAGATCACGGCGAGCAGCACGATCACGATGATCGCAAGCGCAACCCAGAGGACGTTGCGCGCCTTGGCCTGGCCCTGCGGCTCCGGGGTGAACGGGTCGAGCTCGGACGGCGGCAGGACGTGGTCGGCGTCGCTGCCCTCGACGAGGATCGAGTCGTGCCGGTCGTCGATCTCCGGTTGCTCGGGCATCGCCCGCACACCTTCCGCGCGCGCTCCGGCCGCAAACTAACCATTTCCGTACGTCCCGGACACGAAAGGCGCAAACCCGGCGACCAGGATCCGCCCATGCGCTTCATCGCGGCCTTCGGCGGCGTGATCGGGACGCTCGTCCTGCTCGCCCCCTTCCACTAACCCTCCGCTAGCACTCGTTCCACTAACGTCCGGTGGTGCGCGCGGCTCCCGTCCTGCGCGGCGGGCTCACCGCGCGGGCGGCC
>JAICTB010000254.1 GCA_025936595.1 Thermoleophilia bacterium
CATCACCTTGTGCGCGTGGCCGGGGAACGCCTTCCTGATCGAGACGATGCAGAGGTTGTGGAATGCGCCCGCCACCGGCAGGTCGTAGTCGACGATCTCCGGCACGGTCATCCTCACCGCGGGCAGGAAGATGCGCTCGGTTGCCTTGCCGAGCCACGCATCCTCCTGCGGTGGCTTCCCGACGACGATCGACGGGTAGATCGCGTCGCGCCGCATCGTCATCGCAGTCACGTTGAAGACGGGGAACTGCTCGGCCGGCGTGTAGTAGCCGGTGTGGTCGCCGAACGGGCCCTCCGAGGTGAGCTCGCTCTTGTCGATGAACCCTTCGAGGACGATCTCCGCGTTCGCCGGCACCTCGAGGTCGACGCTGACCCCCTGCACCATCTCCACGGGCTCGCCGCGCAGGAAGCCGGCGACCATCAGCTCGTCGATGTGCTTCGGAAGCGGCGCACTCGCGGAGTACGCCGTGATCGGATCGAGCCCGAGCGCGACCGCGACCTCCATGCGCCCCTCGGTGAAGAGGTAGTCGGCGCGGCCGTCCTTGTGGAGCTGCCAGTGCATCGCCGTCGAGCGCGGGCCGAGCACCTGCATCCGGTACATGCCGACATTGCGCTGCCCGGTTCGCGGGTCGCGGGTGATCACCGCAGGGAGCGTGATGAACGGCGCCGCGTCGCCCGGCCAGCAGGTCTGCACGGGAAGGCGGCCGAGGTCCACGTCCTGGCCGCGCAGGACCACCTCCTGACAAGCGCCGCGCTTGACGGACTTCGGCCGCGAGTCGGCGATCGACTTGAGCGTGCGGAGGCCGCGCACCTTGGCTGCGAGACCCTCCGGCGGCTGCAGCTCGAGCACTTCTTCGAGCCTTGCGGCGACGTCGTCGAGAGCGTCGACGCCGAAGGCCATGCACATCCGCTTCTCGGTGCCGAACTGGTTCACGAGGAGCGCGTGCTGCGCGTTCTTCGGCTGCTCGAAGAGAAGCGCCGGTCCGCCGGCGCGCACGGTGCGGTCGATGATCTCCGTCACCTCGAGATGCGGGTCGACCTCCGCGGCGACGCGAACGAGCTCTCCCTCGCGCTCGAGTTGCGCGATCCAGTCGCGCAGGTCGCGTGCGATCGGAGCCACGCGGCGAGTCTAGTTAGGACGAATAGCGCGGATCGTTGTGCCGCGCGACCTGCAGCAAGAGCTCGTGCAGCTCCTTCCGCTCGTCGGCGTCGAGCCCGCCGAGGAACTCGTCCTCGACCCCGCGGGAGATCGCGCGGAGGTCGTCGAGCTTCTGCTTACCCTCTGGCTTCAGGCTCACGAGGTGGCGGCGCCGGTCGGCGGGGTCGCGCTTGCGCTCGATCAGGCCGGCCTGCTCGAGCTCGTCGAGGAGGCCGACGAGCCAGCTGCGGTCGTAGCCGAGGGAGTCGGCGATCGTCGCCTGCGTCTCGCGCGGGCTCTCCGCGAGCACGGCGAGCACGGTGTGGTGATAGGGGCTCGCGCCGGCGGCCTCGAAGGCCTCCAGGCTCCGTTCCTTGATCTTCCCGCCCAGGCGCTTGAGCAGGTAGGCGGTGCTGCAGACCAGCTCGTACGGCGGCTTGACGCCTGGCTTCTGCACTGGAGTGGTCATGACCGAAGTGTAGCCCGTCCTAGAGTGGTGTTGTGGTATCGTAGGATTGTTCCACGATTAAGGATGGGTATAGATGATCGGTTCCTCCATAGCATTCTCGCATCGTTCTTCCGCTCGCTGGGCGGCGCTCGCACTCGTCGTCGCCGCGCAGTTCATGGTCGTGCTCGACATCTCGATCGTGAACGTCGCGCTCGCGACGATCAAATCCGATCTTCGCTTCTCGGAGACGGGCCTGCAATGGGTGGTCAGCGCGTACGCGATCACCTTCGGCGGATTCCTGCTCCTCGGCGGGCGGCTCGCCGACCTGCTCGGCCGCCGCCGCGTCTTCGTCGCCGGGATCGCGGTGTTCACCGTCAGCTCCGCACTCGCGGGTCTCGCCTGGTCCAGCACCTCCCTCGTCGCCTTCCGCGGCCTGCAGGGAATCGGCGGAGCGCTGTTCGCGCCCGCCGGCCTGTCGCTTCTCATGACCATCTTCCGCGAAGGGCGCGAGCGTAATCTCGCGCTCGGAATCTGGGGCGCCGCCTCGGGCAGCGGTGCGGCGGTCGGAGTCCTCCTCGGCGGGCTCCTGACCTCGTATCTCAGCTGGCCGTGGATCTTCTACCTCAACGTGCCGGTGGGGCTTGCGCTCGTCGTGCTCGCTCCGCGCCGGCTCCCGGAGAGTCGCAGCGACGGCGGACAGCGCCACTTCGACGTCGCGGGCGCCACGTCGGTCACAGCGGCGCTGATGCTCCTCGTCTACGGGCTGACCCGTGCGACCCAGAATGGCTGGGGAAGCGACTCGACGATCGCGCTCCTCGGCGTGTCGGCGCTGCTCGCAGGCGTGTTCGTGGCGGTCGAGCGCCGCGCCGCCCATCCGTTGATGCCGTTTCAGGTCTTTCGCGGCAACACGCTTGCCGTGGGGACGCTGATCACGTCCGTGATCGCCGCGATCGCCTTCTCGCAGTTCTTCCTGCTGACGCTGTACCTCCAGCAGGTGCTGCACTACTCGGCCGCGCGCGCGGGTCTCGCCTTCGCGGCGATCGCCGTCACCGTGGCCGTCACCTCGAACGTCGCGCAGGGTCTCGTCACGCGCTTCGGCCCGCGGCGTGTGCTCGCGGCGGGCCTCCTCTCGGCGGCCGCGTCGCAGGCGCTGCTCGTGCGCCTTCCGGTGCACGCGCACTACGTCAGCGACCTGCTCCCGTCGTTCCTGCTCAGCGGCGTCGGCATCGGCGTCTCGTTCGTCGCGGTCACGATCGCAGCGCTCGCCGGGGTCGAGCCCGCGCAGTCCGGGATCGCGTCGGGGCTCGTCAACACGAGCCGCCAGGTCGG
>JAICTB010000273.1 GCA_025936595.1 Thermoleophilia bacterium
ATCGGAGATCCCGGCGAAGCTGAAGGGCGAGGAGTGGGCGCGCCTCGGCGTGAACGTCGAGAACGACTTCGAGCCGCTGTACGTCGTCGACTCGCGGAAGAAGAAGGTCGTTTCCGACCTGAAGGCGAAGCT
Source organism: Thermoleophilia bacterium (assembly GCA_025936595.1). Classification (GTDB taxonomy): domain Bacteria; phylum Actinomycetota; class Thermoleophilia; order Gaiellales; family Gaiellaceae; genus PALSA-600. The sequence goes on from JAICTB010000273.1 coordinate 133, forward strand.
GAAGAACGCGGACGAGCTCCTGCTCGCGACGGACGAAGACCGCGAGGGCGAGGCGATAGCCTGGCACCTGCGCGAGGTGCTCGCGCCGAAGGTGCCGGTGCGGCGCATGGTCTTCCACGAGATCACGCGCCCTGCGATCGAGGAGGCGCTCACGCAGACGCGCGAGATCGACGACTGCCTCGTCGACGCGCAGGAGACCCGCCGCATTCTCGATCGCCTCTACGGCTACGGGGTCTCGCCGGTGCTGTGGCGGAAGATCATGCAGGGGCTCTCGGCGGGGCGCGTGCAGTCGGTTGCGACGCGGCTCGTCGTCGACCGCGAGCGCGAGCGGATGAAGTTCGTCGCCGCCGGCTACTGGGACATCACCGCGACGTTCGATCCCGGCTCGTTCACGGCGCGGCTCGCCGCCGTCGACGGCAAGCGCGTCGCGCAGGGCCGTGACTTCGGCCAGGACGGCGCCCTGAAGACTGCTGACACGGTGCAGCTCACCGAGGACGACGCCCGCGGGCTCGCGCAGGCGCTCGCAGGTGCCGCCTTCCGCGTCGCCTCCGTCGAGGAGAAGCCGTACACGCGCCGGCCGGCGCCGCCGTTCATGACCTCGACGCTGCAGCAGGAGGCGAGCCGCAAACTGCGCCTCTCCTCGCAGCAGACGATGCGGGTCGCGCAGCGCCTGTACGAGAACGGCTACATCACCTACATGCGCACCGACTCGACGACGCTGTCCGAGTCTGCGCTGACCGCGGCGCGCGCGCAGGCGCGCGAGCTGTACGGGGCGGAGGCCGTGCCTGCCGAGCCGCGCCGCTACGAGCGCAAGGTGCGAAACGCGCAGGAGGCGCACGAGGCGATCCGCCCGGCGGGCGACCGCTTCCGCACGCCGGACGAGGTGCGGCGCGAGCTCTCCGCCGAGGAGCACAACGTCTACGACCTGATCTGGAAGCGAACCGTCGCGTCGCAGATGGCGGACGCGCGCGGGCAGACCGTCAGCGTCCGCATCGCCGCCGACGAGCGGAACGCGGAGTTCTCGACCGCCGGCACCGTGATCACGTTCCGCGGCTTCCTGCTCGCCTACGAGGAGGGCCGCGACGAGCCCTCGGGCGACGCGGAGGAGAAGGTGCTGCCGCCGCTGCACGAGGGCGACACGCTCGACGCCACCGCGCTCGACCCGGAAGGCCACTCGACCTCGCCGCCCTCCCGTTTTACCGAGGCGAGCCTCGTGAAGGCGCTCGAGGAGCGGGGCATCGGGCGCCCGTCGACCTACGCCGCGATCATGGGCACGATCCTCGACCGCGGCTACGTGCGCAAGCAGGGCCAGGCCCTTGTGCCGGAGTTCCTCGCCTTCTCGGTCGTGCAGCTCCTCGAGCGCCACTTCCCGCGGCTCGTCGACTACCAGTTCACGGCGCGCATGGAGGACGACCTCGACGAGATCGCGTCGGGCGAGGAGGCGCGGAGCGCGTGGCTGCAGCGGTTCTACTTCGGCTCGGACGGCGACGACGGACTGAAGAAGCAGGTCGAGGGGCGGCTCGACGAGATCGATGCGCGCGAGGTGAACACCGTCGAGCTGCCGGGGACGGACATCGTCGTCCGCGTCGGCAAGTACGGCCCGTACCTCGAGCGCGGCGGCGACCGCCAGACGCTGCCGCCGGACGTGGCGCCCGACGAGCTCACGGCGGAGCGCGCGGAGGAGATCCTCGCGCAGGGAAGCCAGGAGCACGAGCTCGGCGTCGACCCGGAGAGCGGCCACACGATCGCGCTGCGCGCCGGCCGCTACGGCCCGTACGTGACCGAGGTGCTCGACGGCGACGAGAAGCCGCGCACCGCGTCGCTCTTCAAGTCGATGTCGCCGGAGACGCTGACGCTCGAGGACGCCCTCCGGCTGCTGACGCTGCCGCGCCCGCTCGGCGAGTCCGAGGGCGAGGAGGTGGTGGCCGCGAACGGCCGCTACGGCCCGTACGTGAAGAAGGGCAAGGAGTCACGGTCGCTCGACACCGAGGAGCAGCTCTTCTCGATCACGCTCGAGGAGGCGCTCGCGAAGCTCGCGGAGCCGAAGCAGCGTGGGCGCCGGGCGGCAGCCCCGCCGCTCAAGGAGCTCGGCGACGACCCCGTCAGCGGGAAGCCCGTCGTGCTCAAGGAGGGCCGCTTCGGCCCCTACGTCACGGACGGCGAGACGAATGCGAGCCTGCGGGCGGGCGATTCGATCGAATCGGTCACGCCGGAGCGGGCGGCGGAGCTCCTGCAGGCCCGCCGGGAGCGGGG
>JAICTB010000189.1 GCA_025936595.1 Thermoleophilia bacterium
CGTCGCCGTGTCCCTCGCCCCGAGCGCCGCCTGGCCGAGCTGGATCTGTGTCGTCGGGTCGTTCGGGTTGAGCGCCGCAAGCTTCTTGTACGTGGCGACCGCCTTCTGCTGCGCGTCGATGTAGTTCGTGGACGCGGTGCTTTCGGCGGCCGACGCCTGGCTCGAGACGGCCTGCGCGATCGGATCCTGGAGCGCATTCGGATCTGCGAACGCCTTCCCGAAGGGCGACGAGGCGGGCGGCGCGAACGTCTCGCCGGGCGGCGCCTGTGCGGCGGCCTGAGCCTGCGCGTTCGTAAAGTCGGTCGAGTAGATGGTCGCCAGGTTGTTGTACTGGGCGGCGAGCTCGGAGAGTGCGCCCTGGTCCTTCGGGCGCAGGGCCGTGTAGCGCTCCAGCGCGACCACCGCATCCTTCGGCCGTTGCTTCTGCTCCAGCGCCGTCGCGAGGTCGCGCCACGCGGTCGCGTCCTGCGGATGCGCGTCGGCCTTCTTCTGCAGCTTCGAGATCGACGAGCCGCCCGTCGAGTGTCCGAAGCTGAACGCGTTCTGGAGGGCATCGCTGAGGCCGTTCCCGGAGCCGACGCCGAAGAAGACGAAGCCGACGGCGAAGACGAGTGCAAGCAGCACGAACATCCACTTCGCGTGGTTGCGCAGCCGCTGGAAGAAGAGCTCCTCCTGCCACTGCGGGGGCTTCTGCTTGCGCGGGGGCGCCGCGACTACGGCTGCTGCACGAGCATCCGGCTTCGGGCGGCGCTTGCGATGCTGCGTACCTCTTGCCACTTGACCTCTTCTTCCCTCTGGTACCGCGTCTTGCCGTCGACGATCACTTCGAGCACTCGGTCCGGTGAGCCGCCGAAGACGACGGCCGCTGCGGGATCCTCGACCGGGTGGTAGGGGCTTCCCGCGAGCGACACGACCGCCAGGTCGGCGCGCTTGCCGGTGGCCAGGGTACCCACCAGGTCGTCCATTTGCAGCGCTTGCGCCGCGCCGGCGGTCGCGAGTCGGAGCGCGTCTGTAGCCGAGAGCGCGTCCGCGCGCCGCTCGCGGCCGCGTGCCGTGTAGACCGCCGCGCGCATCTCCTCGAAGACGTCGAAGGACGGAGCGGATGCCGGCGAGTCGGTGCCGAGACCCACGCGGATGCCCGACTCGCGCAGCGCCGTGAGCGGCGCCACCCCGCAGCCGAGCAGGGCGTTCGAGCGCGGGCAGTGCGCGACCGGCACGTCGCGCTCGGCGAGCAGCGCGATCTCGACCTCGTTCACCTCGACGCAGTGCGCGCAGAGGAGGTCTGGCCCGAGCACCGGCTCCAGGCTGGCGACCGCGCGCAGCCCGGTTGGCGGCTGAAGGACGGTCGCGAGCGCCGAGAGCGGTCCTGCGCCGTGCTCCAGCCAGTCGTTCTCGTTCGCGCTCTCGGCTAGGTGGGTGCCGACGGGAATGCCGAGCGAGAGGCACCATGCGTAGACCTCGAGCGAGCACGAGTACGGTGCGTGCGGCGAGACGCCGAGACGGACGAGGACGTTTTCCTCGAGCGTCTCAAGCTTCTCCTCGAACTGCCGCTGCGCATCCTCCGCGCTCCCGCCGAAGACCTCGAGGTAGACCGTCGCGCGCAACCCGAGCTCGGCACACGCCGTCGCCGCGGCTCCCGAGAACGAGTAGTCGGCGGTGGTCGTTATCCCGGAGGCGAGCGAGTCGACGACCCCGCAGCGGGCGATTGCGTGCATCTCGTCCCGTTCGAGAATGCCTTTTCGCTGCATGTGCGTCTCGATCCACGGGCCGAACGACGTGCCATCACCGAAGCCGGCATAGACGGCGTACTCGAGGTGGGAGTGCGCGTTCACGAAGCCCGGCACGATCGCGGCGTTCGCGAAGTGGCGCTCCGCGCGCCCCGGCCCGACCGAGACGATCGCGCCGTCCTCGAAGCGGACGAGACCGCCCTCGACGGGCGGCGCGTCGACCGGCAGCACCCAGTCGGCGGAGAGCTCGGTCACTCCTCGAGCGGCGTCACGACGGGATGCCAGCGGCGCTCGAAGAAGCCGGCGAGCGCGAGGGAGAGCAGGTAGAGCGCGAGGAGCGGCGCCATCTCGAAGAGCGTCGTCACGGGGTCGATCCCTGGGAGCGCCACGGCGAGCGCGGTCATCGCAACGATGCCGATACGCCAGTTGCGGCGCAGCTTCGCCGCCGTCAGCACCCCGATGCGCACGAGGCCGAGGATGAAGAGCGGCACCTGGAAGACGACGGACACCGCGAGCAAGACGAGCGAGACGAAGCTGTAGTAGTCCTTTGCGCGGATCTGGATGTTGTAGAGGCTGCTGTCGTAGTGCGTCAGGAACTTCAGTGCCGCGGGCAGCACGATGTAGTAGCCGAAGAGGATGCCGAAGACGGTGAGGCCGGTCGAGAACGCGACGAGCCAGCGGACGCCGCGTTGGGTGTGCTGCTCGAACGCCGGCGCGAGGAATGACCAGAGCTGCCAGAGGACGATCGGAAGCGCGATCACGAACGCCGCGTACAGCGACACGGTCAGCGACGTGAGGAACGGCTCGGCGACCCCGAACGTGATCGGGTGCCGCTTCGACGGCGGCAGCGGCTGGTTGAGCCACCGCACGATCCGGTGGTGGAACGCGTAGGTGAAGATCAGCGCGAACACGACCGCGCCGATTGCGACGAAGAGCCGCTGCCGGAGCTCGTCCAGGTGCTCGACGAGCGTCGCCTCCTCGCCGTGCTGCAGGCGGCGCGGCAGACGCTTCAGCATAGGAGGCTAGGAGACGGTCTCGTTCTCGCGCTGCGGCGTCGTCTCGACGACGTCCTGCGGTGCCGCGGTGAGCTGCGCGGCGGAGGCCGGCTCGTCGTCCTTGTCGTTGCCGGTCACCGAGTCCTTGAACTCGCGCATGCCCTTGCCGAGCGAGCGTCCCATCTCAGGCAGCCGCTTCGGCCCGAAGACGAGCAGGACGACCACCAACAGGATGAGGAGCTCCGGAAGTCCAATCCAGCCTGGCATCGAGAACAAGCGTATCAGCGTTTTCGAGCGGCTCCCGATCGGGAAGGCAATTTTTATGAGAAAGACACCTCTCCCCAAGCAGGTCGTCGTCGTCACCGGCGCCTCTGCAGGTCTCGGCCGTGCCGTGGCGCGCCTCGCCGCCCGTCGCGGCGCGTGCGTGGTGGCGGTTTCGCGAGGCGGTGACGGGCTCGACGCGACCATCCGTGAGCTCGGCCCGAACGCTGTCGGCGTCGCGGCGGACGTCTCGTCGTTCGATGAGTGCCACCGCATCGTCGAGGAGGCGGTCGACCGTTTCGGGCGCATCGACACGTTCTGCGCAAACGCCATGGTCACCGTCTACCGCGAGGCGCGCGAGCTCGCTCCGGAGGAGCTCCGCCGCGTACTCGACGTCAACTTCATGGGCGGCGTCCAGTGCTACTGGGCCTCACTCCCGCGGCTCACCGAATCGCGTGGGACGTTCGTGCAGGTCGCCTCGGCGCTCTCCTACCGCGGCATCCCGCTGCAGGCGGCGTACTGCTCGTCGAAGGCGGCGCTGCGCACCTTCTTCGAGAGCGCGCGCGTCGAGCACCAGAAGCACGGGATCCCGGTCGACATCTCGGTGATCCTCCCGGGCGCGATCAACACGCCGCAGTTCGACACGGCGCGCCAGTACATCGGCAAGCAGCCGCAGCCGGTGCCGCCCATCTACGAGCCGGAGCCGTTCGCCGCCGGCGTCGTCCACTGCTTCGAGCATCCGATCCGGGAGCTGCCGCTCGGCTGGGGCGCCCAGAAGCTCCTCTGGGGGCAGAAGCTCTCGCCGCGCGCCGGCGACTTCGTGCTGCGCCGAAACGGCTGGAAGGGGCAGCATACGAACGAGGACAAGCCCGTCGGCTCGCCCGACAACCTCTTCGAGCCGCTGCCCGGCGACAAGGGCGCCCGCGGACGGTTCTCAGGCACATCGAGGGCTACCACGCTCTGGACGTCGCTGCGCCTGCGGCGGATTCTCGTGGGGACCGCGGTCGTCGGGGTCGGCTTGGCTAGCATGGGATCTACGACCGGGCGGGCGAGAACGCTTGTCCGGAAGCCTTGAGGAGCGCCCGAAGATGGCCACGCTAGAGCTGAAGAACCTGCACGTCGCGCTGGAGGACGGCACCCCGATCGTGAACGGGGTGGATCTCGCGATCTCCTCCGGCGAGGTGCATGCGATCATGGGCCCGAACGGGTCGGGCAAGTCGACGCTCGCCTACGCGATCGCGGGCCACCCGGCGTACCAGGTGACCGAGGGTCAGATCGTCCTCGACGGCGTGGACATCACCGAGGCCGGCGCGGACGAGCGCGCGCAGGGCGGGCTCTTCCTTGCGTTCCAGTATCCGCACGCGATCCCCGGCGTCACGGTCACGAACTTTCTCCGTCAGGCGCTGAACGCCGTGCGTAAGGCGCGGAAAGGCGGCGTCGACGATCCCATGCCGGTGCCCGAGTTCCGCAAGCTCTTCCTCGCGAAGATGGACGACCTGAAGGTGAGCCGCGAGCTCGCGTCGCGCTATCTGAACGACGGATTCTCGGGCGGCGAGAAGAAGCGGGTCGAGATCCTGCAGATGGCGATGCTCCAACCGAAGATCGCGGTGCTCGACGAGACCGACTCCGGTCTCGACATCGACGCGCTGAAGGTCGTCGCGGAGGGCGTGCAGCAGCTCGTCGGCCCCGAGATGGGCGCGCTCGTGATCACGCACTACAACCGGATCTTGAAGTACATCACGCCCGACTTCGTCCACGTCTTC
>JAICTB010000200.1 GCA_025936595.1 Thermoleophilia bacterium
ACCGGGTTGTGCCGGTACGGCTCCGTCTCGACGAACCCGAGTCGCTCGTAGAGCGCCTGCGCGGTCTCCATACCCGGAGTCGTGTCGAGCAGCAGCCGGCGGTAGCCGAGCCGGCGGGCTTCGGCGACGGCCGCCTCCGCGAGCGCACGGCCGAGCCCCGCGCCGCGCTGCTCAGGCCGCACGAACAGCCGCTTCAGCTCGCCGCGGTCACCGTCGATACGTCGAAGCGCGACGCAGCCGGCGAGCCCACGTTCGGCACGCACGCCGAGGAGAGCACCGTCCGGCGGTGCATATGAGCCCGGCAGGCTCGCGAGCTCGCGGTCGAAGTCCTGGAAGTCGAGGTCGAAGGGAAGCGACGCCGCGTACGCGCGCAGCAGGACGCGCACGTCCTCGAGGTCGGGCATGTCGAGTCTGGACACCGGCCAAGAGGGTCCGCTCACGCCGTCACGCTATCGGCACGAAACCGGCACAGACACCTGCGCATTCCCGACGTACCGTTGCCGCAAAAGGCAACGAAAGGAGAGGCTCGTGCGCAAAGTTCTTGTCATGATCGGAATGGTGCTCGCCCTCGGCCTCGCCGGAACGGCGACCGCGGCGAACGTCCCCTCCCCGAGCATCCTGTGTGCGACGTGCGGGCAGCCGGGCGGCGGCTACACCGGCTGTTCCCAGGCGACGACGTCGGACTCCGGCGGCATTCCTTACATCGCTCACTATCGGCACTACCTCGTCGTCAACTTCTGCAAGCGCTACGGCATCGTCACGAGCGTGTCGATCGCGGCACACGGCTGCGACATCCAGGGCATCGTCGTGTGCTCCACGGGGCCCGCCTGGCAGACCGGCGGCGGCGTCGGCTACGGGTCAGCGTCGTTCACCGGCCACGCGACCTGGTGGGGAACGATCAACGGAGTTCCCTACGCCTCCTCGAGCGTCATCAACCTGACGATCTGACCCAAAAACGGTGCCACGCTGGATCCAGATCGTGATCGCCGTCTGGCTCGTACTCGGGCTGATCAGCGTCCTCGTGCCGCATCTCTTCTAGCCCTCAGGCCTGCGGTCGTGCCGCTTCGCCCACGACCGCCGGTCTTTCGTACACTTCACCAATGTCAGGAGCCGCGTGGGAGCTCGTGTTCATGATGCTGATCCTGAAGATCCCGATCATCTATCTCGGGCTCGTCGTCTGGTACGCGATCAAGGCAGAGCCCGAGCCGGGCGCCGATCCGAACGACTACTCGGTCTGGCGTCCCTGGCGTCGCACAACGGGCCCGCGGCCGCGCCGCGGCGGGCCGCACGGCACCCGCGACACGGCCCGCCTCCAGCGTGCGCGCCGCGATAGAGTCGCCCCGTGACCTCGACGACAGGCGAATCGGGCGGCCCGAGGGAAGCGGTGGCCGGGCTGATGGCCGCGGGCGCGCTCTTCCTCGGCGGGTTCGAGCTGCTCTATCGCCCGTTTCGCCTCGCGCCGGCCGCGCTGATCCTGTTGCTCGTCGCGACGATCATGAGCCGTGAGCAGCAACGGCTGATCCAGTTCGCATTCGCCGTCGTCGGCATCTGCTTCGTCGCGGGCGCGGCGCTGCAGATCCTCACGCACCACCCCCTGTTCTAGCGAAGGACAACTCGCATGCCCCTGGTACAACACAGGGGTGAGCACGCACGACGTCGACGGTCTGAACGACGGCTACGCGCGCGCCCTGCTCGACGAGTACCTCGAGAACCCCGAGGCGGTGCCGTCGGAGTGGCGCGCGCTGTTCGAGAGCGGCGAATCCGGTCTCGTCGCGACGCATCCCGGGATCGCCCGGCTGCTCGAGAACCTGCCTTCGCTCGAGGAGCCGGGGAGCAACGGCCACGTCGAGGCCCCCGCACCGGCCGCGCTTGCGCCGGCCGCGGTCGCCCAACCGGATGCGCAGCTGCTCGGAGGTGTCGCCGCGGCGATGGCCCTCGTCAAAGCGCATCGCACGCACGGCCACCTCGCAGCCCGGCTCGATCCGCTCGGGTCGGAGCCGGTCGGCGATCCCTCGCTCGAGCCGCTGCGGCTCGAGCCGAAGCTGACGCCAGAGCTGCAGGCGCGCATCCCCGCGTCGGTCCTCCGCGTCCACGTCCCGGGCGAGACGCTCGCCGACGTCCTGCCGCTGCTCGGCGAGATTTACTGCGGCACGATCGCCTACGAGATCGAGCACTGCTCCGATCACCAGCAGCGCGTCTGGCTCCGGCAGGCGATCGAGTCGGGCCGCTACCGAAAGCCGCTCGCGATCGACGAGAAGAAGGCGCTCTTTCGCCGTCTCTGCGAGGTCGAGGGGATGGAGCGGTTCCTGCGCAAGCGATTCCTCGGCCAGAAGCAATTCTCGCTCGAGGGCCTCGACGTGATGATCCCGATGCTCGACGAGACGATCGAGCTCGCGGCGGAGGCAGGCGCGCACGACGTCGTGCTCGGCATGGCGCACCGAGGACGCCTCAACGTGCTCGCGCACACGATCGGCATGCCGTACGAGTACATCCTGAGGGAGTTCGAAGGGGAGCGGACGATCGAGGCCGTGGCGGTCGATCCGGAGGGCGGCACCGGCGACGTCAAATACCACCTCGCTGCCCACGCGACGCGGACGACCGCGAACGGCAAGGTCGGCGTGCGGCTCGTCGCGAACCCGAGCCATCTCGAGGCGGTCGATCCGGTCGTCGAAGGTCGCACTCGCTCCGAGCAGACCGACCGTTCCACCCAGAACGGCGCGCACGACCCCTCTGTCGCGCTGCCCGTCCTGTTGCACGGGGACGCAGCGTTCGCGGGCCAGGGGATCGTCGCCGAGACGTTCAACCTGCACGACCTCGCCGGCTACTCGACGGGCGGCACGCTGCACCTGATCACGAACAACCAGATCGGATTCACGACCGATCCGAACGAGGGCCGTTCGACGCGGTACTCGTCCGATCTCGCGAAGGGCTTCGACGTGCCGATCATCCACGTCAACGCCGACGACCCCGAGGCATCGATCGCGGCGGCGCGACTCTCGATGGCCTACCGTCAGCGCTTCGGGCAGGACGTCGTCATCGACCTGGTCGGCTATCGCCGCTTCGGGCACAACGAGCAGGACGAGGCGGCGTACACGCAGCCGCTGATGGTCGAGCAGATCAACGCGCACCCGAGCGTGCGCGAGCTCTATCAGGAGCAGCTCGTCGGCGAAGGCGCGCTCACACAAGCGGAAGCGGAAGCAGTCGTCTCGGAGGTCGAGTCGATGCTGCGCGACGCGCACGACCGGCTGAAGGCGTCGTTCGGCGACGGCAAGCAAGAGCAGGACGGAGCGGTCCCACGTGCCACCTATGCGGAGGTCACGACCGCCGTCGCCGCCGACAGGCTCGCAGAGCTGAACGAGGAGCTTCTGCGAACGCCGGAGGAGTTCACGGTGCATCCCAAGCTCGCGCGCCAACTGGAGCGCCGCCGCACGGCGATGGCCGAAGGCGGCATCGACTGGGGCCATGCCGAGTCGCTCGCGTACGCGTCGCTGATCGTGGACGGCATTCCCGTCAGGCTCACCGGCCAGGACGTGCAGCGCGGCACGTTTGCGCAACGCCACCTCGTCCTGCACGACGTGCACAGCGGTGAGACGTTCACGCCGATGCAGCACCTCGACGATGCGGGCGCGTCGTTCGAGGTGTTCAACTCACCGCTCTCCGAGTACGCGTGCATGGGCTTCGAGTACGGCTACTCGATCGCCGCGCCCGAGTCGCTCGTCCTCTGGGAGGCGCAGTACGGCGACTTCGCAAACGGCGCTCAGATCGTGATCGACCAGTTCATCTCGTCGGCGCTCTCGAAGTGGCGAGAGACGTCGCGCCTCACGCTGCTCTTGCCGCACGGGTACGAAGGCAATGGCCCGGAGCACTCGAGCGCGCGCCTCGAGCGCTTCCTCCAGCTCGGCGCGCAGGAGAACCTCCGCATTGCGAACTGCACGACCGCCGCACAGTACTTCCACCTCCTGCGCCGCCAGGCGCTCGACGCGACGGCGCGGCCTCTCGTCGTGGTCACGCCGAAGGGACTGCTCCGCCTGAAGGAGGCGACCTCCACCGTCGCCGAGCTCGCAGAGGGATCCTTCCAGCAGGTGATCGACGACGCCGGCGTCGAGCACGACGCGGTCCGGCGCCTCGTTCTCTGCAGCGGCAAGGTCTACTACGACATCGTCGGTCACGAATCGCGCCCCGGCGCGCGGTCGGTTGCCGTCGCGCGCATCGAGCAGCTCTACCCGTTCCCGAGCGATGCCGCCTCCGCGCTCGTTGCGTCATACCCGTCGCTCGACGAGGTCGTCTGGGCGCAGGAAGAGCCGCAGAACATGGGCCCGTGGCGATCGATCCGCCACCGCCTGGAGGAAGCGGCCGGCGGGAAG
>JAICTB010000219.1 GCA_025936595.1 Thermoleophilia bacterium
ACCGCCGCCTCCTCGAGCTCCGGCCGCAGCGACGCCGCAAGCACGCGCGAGCCGCGCGGCGCGACCGCGAGCTTCTCGCGCACGATGTCGACCTCGCGCTCGCCGAGCAGCTCGACGTGGTCGAGGCCGACGCCGGTGAGGACCGTGAGCTGCGGCGTGAGGACGCGCGTCGCATCGAGCCGCCCGCCAATCCCGGCTTCGAAGACGCCGATCTCGACCCGGGCGTCGGCGAACGCGCCTGCTGCGGCGAGCGTCAGCAGGTCGAAGAACCGCAGGCTCTCGCCCGCGCCCATCCCGCGTGCCAGCTCGTGCAGCACCTCGAGGCGCGCGAGCAGCGCCTCGTCGGCAAGCGGCTCGCCCGCGATCGCGACCCGTTCCCCCCACCGCCGGATGTGCGGCGACGTCGTGACGCCCTCGCGAATGCCCGCCCGCCGCAGCAGCCGAGCGACGAAGACGCTCGTGCTCGTCTTGCCGTTCGTCCCGACGACGGCGACTCGCACCGGAGGGAGAGCGGTGCCGGCGGCGTCGCGGAGACGCTCGACCGCGTCCAGGCTCTCCCGCGGCAGCCGTGACGGATACCCCGCGCTGATCGCACGGATCCTCGCATCGACCTCAGGCCGCATCCGGCTCGTACAGTAGTCCCCCGTGCCAAATCCGCCGTGTCACGATTCACGTAGAACCTTTCAATGGCCCTCGCACTTGCGCCTTCACTCCGTACGATCCATCCCGTGACCAGCGACGGGGAGCTCATCCAGCGCGCCGCGGACGGCGACCGCTCCGCGTTCGAGGATCTGTACCGCCGCTACGCGCGGCCTGTGTTCGGCCTCGCGCTGCGGCGGCTCGGTGATCGCGGGCGCGCCGAGGACGCGGTGCAGGAGACGTTCACGTCCATCTGGCGCTCGGCAGCCTCGTACCGCCCGGACCGCGGCCCCGGCGCGCCATGGGTCTACGCGGTCGCGCGCAACGCGATCGTCGACCGGGCGCGCAGCCGCACCGAAACCCCGTCCGAGATTCCCGACGAGCCGGCGCGCGAGGCAGGCCCGAGCGAGCGCGCCGAGCAGAGCTGGGTGCAGTGGCGCGTGCACGCCGCTCTCGAAGAGCTGCCGGAGCGGGAGCGCGAGGTGCTGACGCTTGCCTACTGGAGCGGGCTGTCGCAGAGCGAGGTGGCGGATTTCCTCGGCATCCCGCTGGGCACCGTGAAGACGCGCACGCGTTCGGCGCTCGCGCATCTCGCAGACATTCTCGGAGATGAGGCACTGACATGAGGGAATTCGACGAGCTCGTGGACAGCAGCGGCCTGGACCCGGACGAAGAGGCGCGCCTGCGCCGCGTGCACGAGCTGCTCCTGCGGGCCGGCCCGCCGCCGGACCTGCCGCCCGCGCTCAACCGCCCGCCCGATCCCGCGGAGGCCGAGGTCGTGCCCTTCCCGTTGCTCCCGCGGCGGCGCTGGGTCGCCGGTGCGCTGATCGCAGCGACGCTCACCTTGATCGCATTCGGCGGCGGGTATCTGATCGGCCATTCGAAGTCGACGCCGGCCGCGTTCGCGACGCAGCGCGTCGTCCCGATGCACGGCTCGAACGCGCTCGCCGTCATCCGCCTCGGCAACCGGGACGGGGCCGGCAACTGGCCGATGGAGTTCCAGGTGACCGGGCTCGCGAAGCAGTCCGACCCGGGTGCGTACTACGAGCTCTGGCTGACGCGGAACGGGAAGCCGATCGCCCCGTGCGGCTCCTTCCGCGTCCAGTCGAAGACGACGACGGTGCGCCTGAGCGTGCCGTACAAGTCGGCCTCGTTCGACGGCTGGGTCGTGACGCGACAGCCCGCACACGACCGCGTGCCCGGCGCCGTCGTCCTGCGGACCTAGGGGCCAGTCCCGCTACTCGAGCCGGGAGTCCTCGAGATCGATGTCGCGCTGGACGCGCTGCATCACCTGCTCGGTGATCTGGCCGCCGTTTCGCAATGCGAGGACGGCGTCCCGCTCTGCGGCGAGCAGCTCGCGCCGTAGCCGCTGGAACTGCGCCGAGCGCTCCTCGACGCCGTCGTCGTCGACACCGTCGTAGCGGGCGCGGAAGCGATCGCTGCGGAAGCGGTAGGACCCGCGCAGCCGCTCGACCGTGTCTGGCCGCACCCAGTCCTCCGCCGCGAGCTCCTCGAGCCGCTCCAGCGCTGCCTCGGCGGCCTTGATGCGCGCCTTCGCGTCCTCGCGGTCCGCGCCGCCGTCGTCCTCGACGCCGAGCGCGCGGAGCACGAGCGGCAGGGTCAGGCCCTGGCCGACGAGCGTGACGAGGATGACGACGAACGTGCAGAAGATGATCAGGTCGCGCGCCGGGAGCGCGATCGGGAGCGCGAGGGCCGCCGCGAGCGAGACGGCGCCGCGGATCCCCGCCCAGCCGATCACGGCCGGCCACTGCCACGGCGGCGACGGGTCTCGCTCCTTCAGTCCCGGGACGATCATCCGCGGCACATAGGTGATGATCGGCACCGAGACGAGCCGGATCGCGATCACGGCCGCGCTGACGAGGGCCGCCTCGCCGACAAGCGTCCACGTCACGTTCAGCCGGTCGACGATCTCGCGTAGCTGCAGCCCGACGAGCGCGAACAGGACAGCGTTGATCAGGAAGACGAGGATCTCCCAGAACGCGTTGCCGGAGAGTCGCGTCTCCACGTTCGTCAACTGCGGCGTGTACCACCCCATGTAGACGCCGATCGTCACCGCCGCAAGCACGCCCGAGACACCGAGCGCGGCCGCGGGCAGGTAGGCGAGGTAGCCGGAGAGGAGGGCGATCGCGACCTCCGTCGGCGGGTCGTCGATCCGGCGGCGCACCTGACGCACGACATAGGCGACGGCGAGCCCCACGGCGATCCCGCCGACCACGTTGACCACGAGATGCCACGACGCGTCCCAGAGCGAGAACGTTCCGGCGACCGCGGCGCCGACGGCGACCTTGTAGAGGACGAGCGCCATCCCGTCGTTGACGAGGCTCTCGCCCTCGATGATCGAGACGATCCGGCGGGGTGCGCCGACGCGGCGGGCGACTTCGGTGGCGGCAGTCGCATCGGTCGGCGAGACGATCGCGCCGAGCGTGAAGGCGCTCCCCCACGAGAGGCCGGAGACGACCGCATGCGAGACGACCGCCACGCCGACGGTGGTCGCGGTGACGAGGCCGACCGCGAGGAGCGAGATCGGCCGCAGGTTGTGGCGCAGGTCGCGCAGCCCCGTGAAGAACGCGGACGAGTAGAGGAGCGGCGGCAGGATCGCAACGAGCACGAGGTCGGGCGGGAGCTGCAGGTGCGGCAGCCCCGGCACGAAGCCGAGCAGTAGCCCGCCGCAGACGAGCGGGATCGCCACCGGCAGCCGCCGTGTCGTGGCGGCGACGAGCAGCGCGCCGAGCGCGGCGAGGAGCGCGAGCAGCTGAACTTCGTCGTGGGCGGTGAAGGCCACCGCCCACTACGATAAAGCTCAGGGTCTACGCAGCGTCAGCGAGGTCTTCGTTCTGCGCGAGCTTGCGCAGTGCCTCGGTCTCGATCTGGCGCACGCGCTCGCGCGTCAGGCCGAGCTGCTTGCCGATCGACTCGAGCGACGCCGGGCCGTCACCGACGAGACCGAAGCGAAGCTCGATCACGTCGCGCTCGCGGTCCGGGAGATTCGCGACCGCCTGGCGCACCGCGAGGTCGCGGAGCGAGGCCGACGCCTCTTCCTCCGTCGACGGGCCGGTGCCGGCGATCAGGTCTCCGAACGACGCGTCGCCGTCGTCGCCCACGGGCATGTCGGTGGACGCGACTGCGCGGGCGGCCGCCATCACCTCCTGCACGTGGTTGAGCGGCAGCTTCGAGTGCGCCGAGATCTCCTCGGGCGTCGGGTCGCGCTCGAGCGTCGCGACGAGCTCGCGGCGCGCGCGGGCAACCTTCTGCTCGCGCTCCACGACGTGCACGGGGATGCGGATCGTGCGCGCCTTGTTGGCGACGCCGCGCTGCACCGCCTGGCGGATCCACCAGGTCGCGTAGGTCGAGAACTTGAAGCCCTTGCGCCAGTCGAACTTCTCCGCAGCGCGGATCA
>JAICTB010000046.1 GCA_025936595.1 Thermoleophilia bacterium
AGGAGGGTCGTCTCGCGCTGGTTCGTGATCGCGACGGTGTCGACGCCGTCGACGCCTGCGGCCGCCGCCGCGACGAGGACGCTCCGCCAGATCTCCTCCGGATCGTGCTCGACCCAACCTGGCTGCGGGAAGTGCTGCGGCAGCTCCGCGTAGCCGCGCCGGTGGACGCGCAGCTCCTCGTCGACGACGAGGCAGGTCGTGCCGGTCGTCCCCTGGTCGATCGCGAGAATCAAGCGTGCGCTTCGACGAACGCGAGCACGCGGCGCCACGCGTCGTCGGACGCGTCGGAGAACTCCTCGTGCTTGCGGTCGAAGAAGCTGTGCGGCGCGCCGTCGAACGTCACGATCTCGTGCTCCACCCCGACGGCGTCGAGCGCGCGGTCGAGCTCCGCGTTGTCGTCGGCGGTGATGCTCTGGTCGTCGCCAGCCTGCAGCGCGAGGATCGGGCACTCGATCTGCTGCGCGCGCTGCACGACGCTCGGCCCGCCGCGGTCGCGTGTCGGCGCGCCGTAGAACCCGATCGCGCCGGCGAGCGCGTGGCCCGAGGCGGCCGCGACCCAGGAGGCGCGCCCGCCGAAGCAGAAGCCGACGCTGAAGATCGACGTGCAGCCGAGCTCGCGCAGCTTTGCGATCGCCGCCGCGGCGTCCGCCTGCACGCCGTCGTCCGTCGTCCGGCCGACGTGCGGCATGTACTCGAACTCGTCGTCCCGCTTGCCCGTCCCGGCGGTGCGTCCGAAGTAGTCGAACGCGATCGCAGCATGGCCGCGCTCGGCAAAGCGAAGCGCGAGCTCCTCGTAGAAGTGATAGAGGCCGCGCACGTCCGGGAAGATCACGATGCCGGTCCCGGCCGGCGCCTCGGGGGCCGCGAGGAACGCGGAGAAGCTCGTACCGTCGGCGGACGTGAGGTCGAGATCCTCGTGGGAGACGGCCGCGCCCGCGATGCGCGGGATCGGCGGCTCGGAGTCGGTGTCGAAGCACACGGCCCGTATTCAAGCTCAACAGAGTCGAGCGACGCGCCCGGTCGCGACGTCGTAGAGGAAGCCTCCGACCTGGAGGTGCGGAAGATACGGCCACGCCCTGACGCGCTCGACGTCCTCGCAGACCGATCGCGCCGCGTCGTTCGTGACGTGAAAGGTGAGGCTCCTCGTGTCCGGGCCGCCCGCGTCGCGCACGGCGGCGTGGATGTCGTCCTCACTTCCCGCGGTCATGCGGCAATCGGTGTGCGCGATCACCATCAGGCGCTCGACCCCGAGCAGGTGCGACGCCAGCACGAGGGTGCGCAGGACGTCGCCGGTCACACGCGCGCCCGCGTTGCGCAGGATCTTCGCGTCGCCGGGCCCGAGCCCGAGCATCGTGAGCGGCTCGATGCGCGAGTCGATGCAGGTGAGGACCGCCAGCCCGCGTGCAGCGTGCGCCTGCAGGCCGGCGAGCTCGAACCCAGACGCGTACGCGTCGTTCCCGGCGAGCTCGCCGGCGAAGGTCTCGTCACCCGCCACCGCGGAATCCTAGTTCAGCTGGTACGGCAGCTCGATGCCGCTCGGGTCGATGCCGAGCGACTTCGCGAGGCGGATGCCGTTCTCGAGGTCCTCCCGCAGCATCCTGATGTCGGTCTCGCGCATCAGCGCGCCGATGAACTCACGCGCCTTCGGCCGCCACAGCGCGTGCTGGGCGAAGATCGGGAGCAGCCGGTTCGCCGCGACGACGAGCGTCGTCTTCACCTTCTTCCCGGCACCTTCGAGCAGGACGCGCTCGTACGCCATGCCGGCGCCGTGGTGGATCCCGTCGTCGATCGCGAGCCGGTTGCAGAGATCCTCGAGCACGGTGCCGCGGGACGAGCGCGCGATCATCCGGAACCTGGGGATGATCAGCCGCTCGTAGAAGACCTGCATGAGAAACACCTTCTCCTCGAGCGTGTCGGCGTCGAGCACTTGCTGCGCGAGCCGGTCGAGATACGGATCGCGCTCCGCCATCCCGCCGGATTCCTGGATGAGCTTCAGCCACGCCTCAGTGTGGCGGGACTCGTCCTGCACCATCGTCGTGTAGTAGAGCTTCGCCTCGTGGTCGGGCGCGATCGCGAAGAGCTGCGTCGCCATCTCGACCGCGAGCTCGTCCGCCTGGAGCTGCTGCGTGATCACCGAGCGCCAGAGATCCTGCCGCCGCGCGAGCTTCTGCGGCGAGCCCTTGTACTCCGGAACCGGCGGGATCTCACCCCACGGCAGATCTCTGATCTGCCATTCGGCGCGCTTCGCCAGCTCGTAGTAGCGGTAGACGCCGTTCAGGTCGCGCGGCTCGGCGCCCTGCTCGACGCGTTCCTCGACATCCATCGGCGGACAGCCTAACGATCAGTCGCTGAAGCGCTGAAGATCAGCGCCGCAGCGCTTCGACCGTCGAGGTTGCGAGGAAGACGGCCGTTCCCGCGAGGACGATCGTGCCACCCGGCGGGAGATTCGCGTAGTAGGAGACGGTCAGGCCGACGAGCACGGAGAGGAGCCCGAAGCAGATCGAGAGGCCGATCGTCGAGCGGAGGCTCCACGCGACCCGCTGCGCGGCGATCACCGGCAGCACCATCAGCGCCGCGATCAGGAGGATGCCGACGATCCTCATCGAGACGCCGATCGTCAGCGCAGCGAGCATCGAGATCACGCCGTTCAGCACCGGCACAGGCAACCCGGCGACCCGCGCTCCGTCCTCGTCGAGGGACACCGCGATCAGCGCGCGCATGAGCACGGCGAGCACGACGAGGGCGCCGATGCCGAGCACCGCGATCACGACGAGATCGCTGCCGGTCACCGTGAGGATCGATCCGAAGAGATACGAGAAGAGGTTCGCGTTGAGCGCACCGGCGGCCGAGATCAGCACGACCCCGCCGGCGATTCCCGTGTAGAAGACGATCGCGAGCGCCTGGTCGCCCGCCGCCTGGCGGCGCGCGCGCAGCCACTCGATCCCGCCCGCTCCGATCAGCGCGGCCGCGAGCGCCGTCCACACGGGCGAGATGCCGAGCAGGTAGCCGGCCGCCACACCGGCGAAGGCGACATGCCCGATGCCGTCGCCGATCAGGCTCATCTCGCGCTGCACGAGGAAGAAGCCGACGGCGGGAGCGAGCACGCCGACGATCGCCCCGGCGGCGAAGGCGAGCCGCATGAACTCGAGATCAAGCATGCGTATGCGAGGGGTCGTGCCACAGGCCCGGCAGCTGCGACGGCGGGCCGTCGAAGACGATGCGCTCGCGGACGAGCACGAGCCGCTGCACGAATCGCTCGACCGCGCCGAACTCGTGCGAGACATAGAGGATCGTCACGCCGAGCTCCTCGTGCAGGCGATGCAAGAGGGCGCCGAGCGCGTCCTGCGCCGCCACGTCGACGCCGGTGGTCGGCTCGTCGAGCACGAGCAGCGACGGGTGGGCCGCGAGCGCCTTCGCGATGAATGCGCGCTGCTGCTGGCCGCCCGAGAGCGTACTCAGCCGCCGTCCGGCGAGCTCGTGCATGCCCACGCGCTCGAGCGCCTCCTCGACGGCGGCGTGATCGTCCCGCCGCAGCCGGCCGACCGGCCGCAATGCCGCGCGGCCGGCTTCGACCACCTCCCGGACGGTTGCGGGCGCGTGCACGCCGATCTTCGTGCGCTGCGCGAGGTAGCCGATCTTCGTGCGCGCGCCGAACGTGCGCGCGGCCTCGCCGAACAGGAGCACCGCGCCGCGTGTCGGGCGCTCGAGGCCGAGCGCCAGGCGAAGCAGCGTCGTCTTGCCGCCGCCGTTCGGGCCGGCGATCGCGACGAACTCTCCCTCCGCGACGCGGAGGTCGACGTCGGTCAGCACCGCCGGACCCTGCCCGTAGGCGAAGTCGACGCCGTCGAGCTCGAGGGCTAGCGGCATCCGAGCGCCTCCCGCAAGGCCGCAAGGTTCCGTCGCATCAGCGTGAGATACGTGGCGCCGCTACGCGCCTCTTGCGCTGTCAGCCCCTCGATCGGGTCGAGCACCGCGGCGCGCGCGCCCGCTTCACGCGCGACCGTCTGCGCGAGCTTCGGCGACACGAGCCGCTCGAAGAAAACGGTGCCGATGTGCTCGCGGCGGACGAGCCGCGCAAGCGACGCGAGCTCCTGCGGGCTCGGCTCCGACTCGGGGTCGATCCCGGTGATCGCGATCTGGCGGAGCCCGTAGCGTGCCGCGAGATACCCGAACGCGGCGTGGCTCGTGACGAAGTCGCGGCGTGTGCAGTGCGCGAGGCCGCGACGGTAGGCGACGTCGAGTCGCAGGACGCGCGCCGCGAGGGCACGCGCCTCTCCCGGACGCTCGAGCGCGGCGCCGACCCTGCGCACGATGCGCGCGTACAGCACCGGGTCGAGCCACACGTGGGGGTCCGAGCGTCGCACCGGCAGCCCGGCGAGCACGTCGACGCGCTTGCCCGAGGCCTGGCGAACGGCGTCCGAGACGGCAGGCTGGAAGCCGTGCGAGAGGTACAGGACGACGCCTGCACGCTGGATCTCCGCGACCGCCTGCGGCGTCAGCTCGACGTCGTGCGGCTCGGACCCGGCCGGGGTCAGGTCGTGCACGGCATAGGCCGTGCCGCCCACCTCCCGCGCGGCGTAGGCGAGCGGATAGAAGGCCGCGACGACCGAATGCCGGCCGCCGGCAGGCCCGCACGCGGCGCAGGCCAGGAGGACGAATGTGGCGAGAATGATTCTCATCGACTGGTCGACGATAACGATTCTCGTTATCGTCTGTCCAATGGATTGGGTGTCGCACGCGCAGGCCGAGCTGCGGGGCGCCGGCTACCGGCCGGGCGCCGCGGCCCGGCTCGTCCTCGAGCATCTCGATCGGGAGGACTGCTGCCGCGGCGCGCAGGAGATCTTCGACGCGCTCTCGACCGGCGGCACCAAGGTCGGCCTCGCAAGCGTGTACCGCATGCTGGAACGGCTGGACGAGCGCGGGCTCGTGCAGCGCATCGACCTCGGCGACGGAATCGTCCGGTACGAGGCTGCGCGCGACGCGGGGCATCACCACCACCTCGTCTGCGGCGCGTGCGGCAAGGTCGAGCCGTTCGCCGACCGTCGCCTCGAGCGGGCGATCGAGGCTGTCGAGGAGCGCAGCGGCTACTCGGTCGTCGCGCACGACGTCGTGCTGCGCGGCGCGTGCGCCAACTGCCGCGACTGATGTCCTCCCACGACGAGCCCCTGCGCCGGCTGGTCTCGCGGCTGCAGCCGTTCAGCCACCACGACCTCGAACAGCTGCGCGTGCCGGACTCGGCGGCGGCGCGCGCGGCGGAAGAGGTGAGCCGCGCGTCGGCCTCCGAGAGCCTCGTGAACCACGGCTTTCGCTCGTACGGCTTCGGCGCACTGCTCGGGGTCGCCGACGGCTTCCGGTTCGACGCAGAGCTGCTGTACGTCGCGTCGCTGCTGCACGACATCGGGCTGACCGAGACGTACGACCGCGGCGGATGCTTCGAGTCCGACGGCGCGGACGCGGCGCGCGAGCTTCTGGCCGAGCTCGGCTGGCCGGCGGAGCGCGCCGACCGCGTTGGCCGCGCGATCTACCTGCACATGCACGACGTCGCGACGGACGAGCCGGCGGAGGCGCACCTGCTCGCGTTCGGGACGAGCGTCGACGTGGCCGGCTGGCGGCTGCACGATATCGACGAGCCGCTGCGAGACGCCGTGCTCGACACGTACCCGCGCCTGGGGTTCAAGCGGCACTTCCTCGCGCTCTTCGAAGACCAGGCCGCGCGCAAGCCGCAATGCGTCGTGCACGCGTACCTGCACGAGCGCGGAGGCGCGAGCCGCATCCTCGATGCGCCGTTTGCTGAATGAGCGAGCGCGTCCGCATCGACAAGTGGCTGTGGGCGGCGCGCTTCTTCAAGACGCGCGTGCTCGCGACCGACTCCGTGCTCGCCGGGCATGTGCAGCTGAACGGCGCGCGCGTGAAGCCGGCGAAGGACGTGCATGTGGGCGACGTGCTCGAGATCAGGATCGGCACGATCGCGTGGACGGTCGCCGTGCGGGCGCTCAGCGACAAACGCGGCCCGGCGCGTGTCGCCGCGACCCTCTACGAGGAGACGCCCGAATCGACAGCGGCGCGCGAACGTCACGCGGCGGAGCGACGGCTTGCCCGCCCGCTGGGCGCAGACCTGGGCCTGCGCCCGACGAAGCAGGACCGGCGCCGGCTCGACGCACTGCGCCGGGCTCAGCGCCGCGGGTCGTGACCACCTCGGTGAAGAAGCTGCCGCTCCTCGGCGGTGGGCGGGCGGTGGGCGGGCCGATCGCGCTCGGCCTGCTCGGTGCGTACTTCGCGGTTGCGCTCGGCGGGCTGTCTGCGGCCGCGGTCGCCGTCGTGGTCGGTGCGGGTGACCTTGCCGCACGCCGGCCGTTTGCGGCGCTGCCGCTCCTCGCCGTCCACCTGTTCGCGCTCGGATTCCTGCCGTTCGCCGTCACGGGAGCGTCGTTCCACCTGCTGCCGGTGATGTTGCGCAACGACATCGCACACAGGCTCCGGCTTCAGGCGGCGTTCGTGCTCCTGCTCGGCGGGTTCCTCGTCGCACCCGGGATCGCCTACCGCGCGCCGGGACTCCTGTGGCCCGGCGCGGCACTCGTCGTCGCCGGGCTCGCACTCGTGCTCGGCGAGGTGCTCGGGCTCCTCCTGCGCGCACCCGGCGAGCGCACGCTGATCGTCAGCCGCGTCGGCGTTACGCTCTCCTCGCTCAGCGTCGCCGCGACGCTTGTCCTCGGCGGGATCGCCTTCTCCCCGGGTGTCGACGGCCGCGCGATCCTCGTCCACTTGCACCTCGCGGTGCTCGGCTGGCTGACGATCCTGATCGTCACGGTCGGGCGCACGCTCGTGCCCATGCTCGCGCTCGCGCCGACGGCGCCCGCCCGCCGACTACCGCTGACGGAGTGCTCGCTCGGCGCCGGCGTGGCCCTCGTGGTGACGGGGCTTGCCATCGACCGGAACGAGGTCGCGCTCGCGGGCGGCGCCCTCCTCTTCATGACCCTCGCCGTCTTCGCACGCCTCGTCGTCCGCGTCGCACGAACGCGCCGGATCCCGATCGAGGCGCCACTCGCGCACCTGCTGACGGGCGTCGCATTCCTGCTCCAGGCGGGGGTGCTCGGCGTGCTGATGCTGACCGGCGCGCTCTCGCCCGCCCGCGGGATCGTCGCCTACGTGATCCTCCTGCTGCTCGGCTGGGCAGGCGGGGTGACGCTCGCCCATCTCGGCAAGCTGCTCGCGCTGTCGGTGTGGGTGTGGTGGCCACCGGGGCCGCGTCCCAAGCAGGACGCGCTCTATCCGCGCATCCTCTGGCTTGCGGAGGCTGCGTCATTCGCCGCCGCGGTCGAGCTCCTCGCCGCCGGATCACTCTTCGGCCGGGCGCCGCTCGTGCGCAGTGGCGGCGTACTGCTCCTCGCGGCGGCGGGAATTGCCATGCTGGGGGCCGCCCGCACGTGGGCCTGCCGGGGCCATCGTCCGGAGCCCGCGCTTCAATCCGCCCATTCGAAATCACAGACAGGAGAAACCTGAATGCCCCTGACTCAGTCCCAGCTGGCCGACGCTGTTGCCGAGCACGCCGAGCTCACCCGTGCGGAGGCGAAGCGCGCCCTCGCCGCGCTCGAGGAGGTCGTGCTCGCGGAGATCGGCGCAGCACAGAAGGTGAAGATCGGCAACCTCGTCCAGCTGACCGTGCGGGTCAAGCCGGCCACCAAGTCGCGCCCCGGCCGGAACCCGGCGACAGGCGAGGAGATCACGATCGCCGCGAAGCCGGCCTCGGTCGACGTGCGGGCCCGTGCGCTCGCGAAGGCGAAGTCGGCGCTGCCGTCGGTGCAGAAGGCGAAGCAGGTTCTCGGCACTTAGAGGCTCTTCCCGAGCGGGTCCCGGCGACGGGGCCCGCTCCACGAACGGCCGTGCCGTTACGGAGTTCTATTCTGCTTCTCGGCCGCGCGCTTCTCGACGCGCCGCTCCTTGAGCGTCTTCTGCGCGGGCTTCTTCGCCGTCTTCTTGGGTTTCTGCGAGCCTTTCACAGCCGTAGTCTCGCATGCCGCGCGGATAGCGCGCACACCGCTACCGCGGGGCGAGTGCGGCGCGCAGCGCCTCGCGCACCGAGCGCGTCGAGGCGAGCACCGCCGAGGGCTCGTAGCCGCAGTGGGCCATACAGTTGTCGCAGCGCGGGTCGCGACCGCGGCCGTACTTCGACCAGTCGGTCGTCTCGAGCAGCTCCTTGTAGGTCTGCGTGTAGCCGTCGGCCATCAGGTAGCAGGGCCGCTGCCAGCCGAAGACGGAGTAGCTCGGGATGCCCCACGGCGTGCACTGGAAGTCGGTCTTCCCCTCGAGGAAATCGAGGAAGAGCGGCGTGTGGTTCAGCCGCCAGCGCTTGCGGTTGCCGTCGGCGAACGCGGTGCTG
Source organism: Thermoleophilia bacterium (assembly GCA_025936595.1). Taxonomy (GTDB): domain Bacteria; phylum Actinomycetota; class Thermoleophilia; order Gaiellales; family Gaiellaceae; genus PALSA-600. The sequence goes on from JAICTB010000046.1 coordinate 8,378, forward strand.
AAGAGCTTCCGCGCCTGCGCGACGCCGGGGAAATGCTCCTGGTCCGGCGCCTTCTCGTACGCGTAGGCCGGGGAGAGCATCATCTGGTCGACCTTCAGCTCGTCGTTCAGGAAGTCGAGCACGTCGCGCACCGTCTTCGGCGTGTCGGTCGTGAGGAACGTGGTGTTCGTGTTGACGCGGAAACCGCGGCGCTGCGCTTCCGCGATCGCGTCGACGGCCTTGTCGAAGGTCCCCTTACGCTCGACGAACTCGTCGTGGCGCTCGCGCATGCCGTCGAGGTGGACGACCCATGCGAAGTACGGCGACGGCTCGAACAGGTCCATCTTCTTCTTCATCAGGATCCCGTTCGTGCACAGGAAGACGAACTTCTTCCGCTTGATCAGCTCGCGCGCCATCACGTGCACCTCCGGGTGCACGAGAGGCTCGCCGCCCGCGATCGAAACCATCGGCGTCCCGGACTCCTCGATCGCCTCGAGCGCCTGCTCGACCGGCATCCGCTTGCGCAGGATGTGCTCGGGGTACTGGATCTTCCCGCAGAACGAGCACGCGAGGTTGCACTGGAAGAGCGGCTCCAGCTCGACGAGAAGCGGGAACTTCTCCGTCCGCCGCAGGCGCTGCTTGACGAGATAACGCGCGATCGCCGCGCTCTGCCGCAACGGGATACTCATACCGGCAGCACCTCCTTCGGGACGCGGAACTGGATCGATTCGGTGGTGGTCGTGCGCTCCTCCACCGTAACCGGGCCGAGCCCCCCGAGCGCGCCGATGATGCGATCGACGAGGCCCTCCGGCGCCGATGCTCCCGCCGTGAGCCCGACCGTCGGCGCCCCGGCGAGCCAGGCAACGTCGACGTCGCGCTCGTCGTCGACGAGGTACGCCGGTGTGCCTTCCCGCTCGGACACCTCGACGAGCCGCTTCGAGTTCGACGACGTGCGCGAGCCGACGACCAGCACGACGTCGGAGTCGCGTGCGACGGCGCGCACCGCCTGCTGGCGGTTCGTCGTCGCGTAGCAGATGTCGTCTGAGCGCGGTCCCCGCAGCGCGGGATAACGCTCGCGCAGCGCATTCACGATCTCGTTCGTCTCGTCGACCGCGAGCGTCGTCTGAGTGAGAAACGACACGCGTGCCGGATCGTCGACCTCGACCTGCGCGACATCGTCGATGTTCTCGACGACGGCGATCCGGTCAGGCGCCTCCCCGAGCGTGCCCTCGACCTCCTCGTGGCCGTTGTGACCGACGAGAAAGATCGTGTGCCCCTCGCTCGCGAAGCGCCGCGCCTCGGCGTGCACCTTGTTCACGAGCGGGCAGGTGGCGTCGATCACGTCGAGCCCGCGCTCGGCCGCGTCTCGCTTCACCGCGGGCGAGACACCGTGTGCGGAGAAGACGACCGTCGCGCCGGTCGGAACCTCGTCGAGCTCGTCGACGAAAACAGCACCGCGCTCCTCGAGGTCGGCGACGACGTGCTCGTTGTGGACGATCTGCTTGCGGACATAGACGGGCGCGCCGCGCTGCTCGAGCGCGAGCTCCACCACCTCGATCGCCCGTTCCACGCCGGCGCAGAACGAGCGCGGTCCGGCAAGGAGAACCCGATGAGGGCCGACGGCGCGCGCCCACTCGCCGAGTGCGTCGCGCGTGCGGCGCAGGCTTGCGAGCGCACGGGCGCCCGCGAGGACAGTGCGGGGATCGCGAAGCTCCCGCTCGGAGCTCTCGACCACGACGCGCAGCACCGCGAGCGGCCGTCCACCCGCGGCGTCGGCGAGCCACGCCGACTCCATGTCGACGGCGATCGCACCTCCGTCGCGCAGCGCGCTCCGGTCGGCGCGTGTGGTGATGCGGTCGACCGATGCGATCGGCCCAACGTGCACGCGCGACCCGTGGCGGCGGAGGGCCGCGGCGAGGAGCGCGCTCCCCGGTACGTCGATCACTGTGCCGTCAGGGCGGTGCAGCTGCGAGCCCAGCACGACGTCCCCCGGCCGCAGCGCTGGGTCGATTGCGGCGCAGAAACCTGTCACGGCGAGCGATGCGGCGTCGTCCACGGCGAGCCCGCGCGCGGCGGCGATGCGCGCGCGCGACGGCCCCATCCCGGACCGGAGGACGCGCCAGTCCGGCGAAGCGCCGAGCGCGGCCGCTTCGAGTCGGAGCGGCGCGAAGACGAGCATCGAATCACTCATCGTTGCCTCCTTCCCGCTTGACCACCCGGCCCAACGCGGAGACCGGGAAGAGCTGCCTGTAGAGGTGGTAGTTGATGTAGAAGTCCCCGGGGAAGCCGGTGCCTGTGAACATCGGCTCGTCCCAGCCACCGTCGGCGCGTTGCGTCTCGACGAGCCAGCCTACTGCGCGCTCCGTCACCGCGCCATTCTCTCCGGCGGCAACGAGCGCGAGCAGCGCCCACGCCGTCTGCGACGCGGTCGATGCGCCGCGGGCGCGCCACGCCGGGTCGCGATACGAGCGAAGGTCCTCACCGAAGCCGCCGTCCGCATTCTGCACCGACGTGAGCCACTCCACCGCCCGTCGTACGCTCGGATGGTCGCGCAGACCGCACGCGACGAGAGCCGGCACTGCCGCGCCGGTGCCGTACAGGTGGTTCGCGCCCCAGCGCCCGAACCACGAGCCGTCGGTCTCCTGCTCTGCGAGCAGGTAGTCGAGCCCGCGTCGCGCGGCCGGGTGCTCGGCGAGCCCTTCGAGCGCGAGCGCCTCGAGAACGTGTGCCGTCACATCCGCGCTCGGGGGGTCCGTCACCTCGCCGAAATCGCAGAACGGCAGCTTGTTGACGAGCCGGCTCGTGTTGTCGGCGTCGAAGGCGGCCCACCCGCCGTTCGAGGACTGCATGCCGAGAAGCCAGGCGACGCCGCGCGACGCGGCCTCCGCCCCTGCGCCGGCACGACGCAGCGCCAGCACGATCTCGGCGGTGTCGTCGATGTCGGGATAGTTGTCGTTCGCGAATTCGAACGGGAAGCCGCCAGGCGCGAGATTCGGCCTCTGCACGGACCAGTCGCCACGCACACGCACCTCACGCGCGGTGAGCCACCGCGCCGCGCGGAAGATCCGCTCGTCGACCGGCTCTATCCCGGCGTCGAGCAGCGCGATCACCGCGAGCGCCGTGTCCCACACGGGCGACTGGCACGCCTCGATGCGGCGGCCGTCGTCGTCCTCGAGCGTGAACGCGTCGAAGCCCGCGAGCGCCTTCGCGAGCACCGGGTGCTCGAGCGGGTAGCCGAGCGCGCGGAGCGCGACGATCGACCAGACGCCCGGCGGCTGGATCCCGCCCCACGAGCCGTCCGCTTCCTGCCGCGCGACGATCCATTGCTCCGCGCGCCGTAGCGCACGCGCGCGGATCGCGCGAAGCGGACGGCGCTCGTAGCGATGCAGCGCGCGGTCGAGCAGTGTGAATGCGCGGCCCCACGCGTCGAGCGGCGCGGCGTGCGGTGTACCGCCGGAGCGCAGCTCGTCGACGGGGAACTCGACCGCGCGCGCGGGCCGCAGCGCGGTGACGACCTGCAGAGCGACGACGGTCTGGCGCGCCCAGCAGCCGAACGAGTAGATGGAAAGCGGCGCGCGGGCGGGCAGCAGCATCTGCTCGGGCGGCAGCACGGGAACGTCGTGCCACGACCAGAGACCGAGCAGCGCGAGCCACATCCGCGTGAAGACACGAGTCGACTCGAGACCGCCGAGGTCCTGCACGACCTGTGCCGCACGCCGCATGTGCTCCGCCTCGGGCTCGTCCCCCGCGAGCCGCAGCGCGACGTACGACTCGGCGGTCGTCGAGAGGTCGGCCGGTCCGCCGTAGAACGTCGCGAAGCTCCCGTCCTC
>JAICTB010000085.1 GCA_025936595.1 Thermoleophilia bacterium
GGCGGACGACCGAGCGGGCGCAGCTGTGATTCGCAGCCTCGGCTATGCGAATGACTCATTCCTCACGCTCAGCAGCCTTCCCGCAGTCGTCTTGTTCGCCGCGGCGGGAGTCTGGTTCGTGCGTGCACGCCTCGTGCCGGCCTGGCTGGCATGGGCGACGCTTGCCGGCGTCCCGTTCGCGCTGCTCGACGCGCTTTCGTACGACGGCGGCCCGTTCGAGGCCGTCGGAATCCTGGGCCTCGCGTACTTCCTGCTCTGGAGCCTCGCAATCGGCATTTCGCTGTTCGCGAGGCAGCGAGCCCCGCAGCGCGTGGCAGCGCGTCCAGCCTGTTAACGTCGCGTGCGTGAGTGCATCGTCCCTCACGCCGATGCTGACGGTGAAGAACGCCGTCGCCGCGATCGAGTTCTACCGTGCCGCATTCGGCGCGGCGGAAGAAGAGCGTGCCACCGCGCCGACCGGTCACGTCGTCTCGCAGATGGCGATCGACGGTCTGCGATTCTTCCTCGTCGATGAGAATCCGGAGGCGTTCAATTTGAGCCCTCGATCCCTCGGCGGAACGAGCGTGCGGCTCAATCTGATCGTCGAGGATCCCGACGCGACAACAGCCGCAGCCCTCCGCGCCGGTGCGAGCGAGATCTTTCCCGTCTCCGACCAGCCGTACGGCTTCCGCCAGGGCCGCGTCGCCGATCCCGACGGCCATCACTGGTTGATCGGGAAGCCGCTGGCGCGCTAGCTGCGGCTCCAACGGCGGCCCGGGGCTCGCCGATCACGGCGCCCGACCGCGCGACTTACGAGATCTCGTCGCCGACCGCGATCGTGCCGTCTGAGACGATGTCAGCGCGGAGACCGCCGCGGTGGACGAGCGGACGCAGCAGGTCAGGCCGCGCGAGCTTCTCGAGATGCGCGCACGGTTCCGCAAGCCGCCTGCCTACACATTCGACCGCACCGATGCGGAACCGCTTGCCGACGAGCGCGTTCAGCGAGATCCCCTTCGCGACGATGTTGCGGCGCGCGTCTTCCCAAGGCAGTTGAATCTCGTCGAGGACTTCGCCCTCGACGAGTGTGAGCTCGTAGCCGCGGCCTGGCGCGCTGAACGTGCCCGCGCCGTTCGCGTAGCGATCACCGCTCAGACCTCGTCCTGCCAGCGCCTCCGCACCATCGACTCGCCGCAGCGGCGCCTCCGCCGCCGGCGCGAGGAGGATCGCCGCCACCGTTCCGACGCCGGCTGCAGCACCGTACGGCGTCGTGGTCGAAAGGTGGAGATCGAGCGGCGCGAGCATCCAGCCGGAACCGATCTTCCCACTGTCGCGATACGCGCCGGCCGGGTCGAGCCAGACGCCGGAAGGAGACCCGAACATCACTACCGCATGGGCGTCGCCCGGCCCGTCGACGATCGCGAGCCACTGTCCCGGCCAATCGAAGGTCGCGGGCTCCGCGATCGGAACGAGCCCGAGGTTGCGTTCGGCAAGCCACTGACCGAAGAAGCGGATGGGCTCGACCGAGTCGTCAGGCGGGTCCGGGACACGACCGCCGATCATCTCGCTCAGGCAGAGCTGAAGCTCATGGGCGAGCGCGAGCGGCGGATTCCTGCTGTATCTCGCCAGCTGACCTCCCCTACTACGAGCCGCCGGTTTCTATCAACTCCAACCGGTAGCCATCCGGGTCGCGCACGAAGCAGAGCCAGGAGCCGCCCTCGCGCACCTGGTACGGCGGGCGCTCCGGCTCGATCCCCTGCTCGGCGAGCTGCGCGAGCGTCCCGTCGAGATCGTCGACGCCGATGGCGATGTGGCCGTAGGCGGTGCCGAGCTCATAGGTGCTGCCGTCGTGGTTGAACGTCAGCTCGAGCTCCTCCTCCTGCCCGGGGAAGCCGTAGAAGTACAGCGTCGCCTCGAGCTCGCCGTTCCGGACGATCGGCGACTCGCGCCGCGCCTCGAAGCCGAGCGCCTCGTAGAACGCACGGCTGCGCTCCGGATCGACGATGCGGAGCATCGTGTGGAGATAGCGCGGCGGCATGCCGCTCAGCATATGCATCATCCGATCGTGAGGCGCTGGACCGCTGCCGGCTATCCCGCCGTGATGGGAACGGGCATCGTCTCCGTCGCGATCTCCGTCGACGGGCACGAGCTCATCTCGCGCGTGCTCCTCGCCGCGGCGGCGGTGCTCTACGTCGCGCTCGTCCGGCACTTCCGCGCCACTCCGGCTGCGGTCGCGGCGACGGCGGTGCTCGGCGCCCGCGCGACGCTGCTCGGATGGGATACGGTCGCGCTCGCCCTGCTGGGACTCGCGGTCGCGATCTGGGTCCTGCAGCTGCGCGACGCGCGCGAGGTGCTGCAGCTCGTCACGGGATCGTCCTTCATGCCGGCCGTCGCCACGGAGTCGATCGCAGTTCTCGCCGCACTGCAGCACCGGCCGGCGCTCGTCGCCGCGTCGCTCGTGCCCTGGGCGCTCGGCCTCGCGCTCTACGTGCGGGCCGCGGCGCGATTCGAGCTGCGTCAGCTCGCGCACGGCGACGGTGACCAGTGGATCGCCGGCGGCGCCCTCGCGATCTCGACACTCGCCACGGCGTGGATCGCACGCGATTCGCAGGCGCTGCACGCGACGTTCGGCGTCGCAGCACTCGTGCTGTGGGCGATCGCCATGGCCTGGCTCATCGCGCTCGTCGTCGCCGAGATCCGCAACCCGCGCCTGCGGCACGACGTGCGGCGCTGGTCGACCGTGTTCCCGGTCGGCATGTACGCGGCGTGCAGCTTCGCGACGGCGCACGCGGAGAGCGTGCAGGCGATCGGCGACTTCGCGCGCGGCTGGGCGTGGGTGGCGCTTGCGACGTGGCTCGTCGTCGCAGCGCGTCAGAGCGTGCGACCGGCGCGCTCGACCCAGTAGCGCGGCCCGCGCCCCTGGTCGGGGCCGAGCATCGAGAAGCCGCCGTCGACGGCGAGGTCCGTGCCGGTGATGAACGACGCCTCGGGCGAGCAGAGGAAGCAGACGGCCGCGGCGACCTCCGACGCGTCGCCGGCGCGGCCGAGCGGTTGCGTCGTCGCAGCCGCACGGTCGGCGACCTCGCGGCTACCGTCGGTCATGCGCGCGAGGGGGTCGGACCACGTCCATCCGGGCGAGACCGAGTTGACGCGGATCCCGCGCGGCGCAAGGTCGACCGCCTGGTTCTTCGTCAGCTGCAGGACGGCGGCCTTCGACGCCGGATAGATCGCACGCCCGGCCGCCCCGAACTTCCCACCGACGCTGCCGATGTTGACGACCGCGCTCCCCGGCGCCATATGCGGCGCCACCTCGCGAACGAAGACGGCGCCGCCGACGACGTTGACGTTCAGGCCGGCAAGCCATTCCTCGCGCGACGAGTCGACACCGTGGTCGGCGTAGACGACGGCGTTGTTCACGAGAAAGTCGATGCGCTCGAACCGCTCGAGCGTTGCCGTCACGCAGCCGGCGATCGACGCGTCCTCGGCCAGGTCAGTGCGAACGAAGAACGCACGGTCGCCGAGCCCCGATGCGACGGAAACCCCGCGCTCCTCGTCACGCGCCGCGACGACAACCGCCGCCCCCGCCGCGACGAACGCAGACGCGACCGCCGACCCGAGATGCGAGTTGCCGCCCGTGACGATCGCGACGCGTCCTCCGAGCTCAGGCATCTTCACCATCGAGCTGCGCGAGGATCTCGTCGACCGTAGCCACCCGCTCCACGTGCAGCGCGACCGCGCGCAGGCTCGCAGCATGGAGCTCGGGATCCGCGGCGGCGCACGCGTCGGCCGCGACGAGCACGTCGAAGCCGAGGTCGGCCGCGTGTCGCGCGGTGTGCTCCACCGAGGAGTGCGTCGCCACCCCGGCGAGCACGAGCCGCCGCACGGCGAGCGTCGAGAGGACGAGCTCGAGGTCCGAGCCGTAGAACGCGTTGATGCGCGAGTGCCTCACCACGAGCTCGCCGCGGCGAGGCCGGAGCTCCGTGTGGAACTCGGCGCCCCACGACCCCGCGACCAGCGCGCCCCGCTGCACCACGCCGCGGAACATCGGCGAGTTCTGCACCACGGCCGCGTGACCGCGCCGGAACTCGATCCCCACCGACACCACCGGGATGCCGCGCGTGCGGGCGCCGTCGAGGAGACGGCGCGCCGTCTTCACCAGCGCCGATCGCGCAGGGTCACGGCGGGCAAAGCCGGCGCGGATCTTTCCGTCCGGATGGAGGACGTCGTTCTGGAAGTGAACGGCGACGACGGCGGACGACACGAACGGCTACAGGATGATGCTGACGGCGCCGTAGGGCGCGAGGGTCCACGCGTCGAGCGTGATCCATTTGCCGGCGAGCTTGAGATCGGAGCCGACGCGGCGGACGCGGAAGTCGTAGCGCCCGACGTAGCAGTCGCGGTCCTGAAGGCGGAACCGCCACACCATGAATGCCGCGTCGCCGTGCACCACCCCGTCCTCGTCCTCCCCGAGCACGCGCACGTTCGAGACGATGTGCCGCGTCTTCGACCACGGGTACTCGCGATGCGCATGGACGCTCATCAGTCGCACGACAAGCCCCTTGAGCAGGCGGTAGTCGTGGTTGATGTACATCAGGTCGTTCTCCGGGTCGCCGTGGGGGTTGTCGTTCGTCGGGATCACGTACTCAGCGTCCTCGGTCCAGAGCTCGAGCCAGTCCTCCATCCGCCACTCGTCGAGCAGGTACGCCTCGGTGTAGAGCAGGTCCTCCACCTCCGCGCGCGTCACGCCCGTGGGGCGGAGGTCGCGACGCTCGAGGACCGGTGCCTCGCGGGGGCTCACGAGGCGACCAGCGCCCCCGCGAGCAGCTGCTCCTGCCACCGGCGCCAGAAGACGCGCATCTGCAGCTCTCCCGACATCGGCGGCTCCTCGCTGAAGTAGCCGCGCGAGAGGAGGCTCCACTCGACACCCGACGACGCGCCCTGCTGGCACGACTCGAGGGCCTCGACGTCGTCGGGCGTGGCAAGGCCGCCCGGGCCGGCGAACGTGACGTAGCTCTCGAGCCTCACCTTGCGCACGGTCGGATCCTCGACGCGCGGCGCGAGCTCGTACTGCGCCACGTCCATGTACGCCGTCGACGTCGGCTCGATCACGCGCAGGGCGGTCGCGTTGTTGTCCATCACGAAGAGGTTCGGGTAGATGAACAGGTTCCGGTTGAGCTCAGCCATGCGGAACCCGGTGTCGCCGAGCTCGTCGATGATCTTCGCGCGCAGCGCCTCGAGCTGCTGCCGCGAGGCGTCACCGAACTGCTCGGCCCAGCGCGCGATCGGGCGCCCCCACGAGCCGGAGTACTCGATCACCGCGTGACCGTTGCCGAGCAGCTTCATCGTTCCCGTGCTTGGCGAGACGTCGACGTTCTGATCCTTCAGGAACTGGAAGTACGTCGCGTGTGTCGGGCCGAGGTGGTAGCCGTCGAAGCTGTTCTCGACGAGCAGCTTCCAATTCGCCTTGATCCCGTACCGGTGCGTGCCGCGGAGGACCTGCAGCGGGCCTGACCAGCCGTCGGCGTCCGCCCCGCTCCCGTTCCCGTTTCCGCTCCCGTGGCCGTTCGCGGAAAAGGTCGCGGCGACCTCGGCCGCGTCCATCATCGCGTCGATGTACTCGCGTGCGCCCGCCAGGTAGTCGACCAGGTCCTCGACGTCGGGGTCGTAGCTGACGAAGATCATGCCGCGGTAGGACTCCATCCGGGGAACCGGCACGAGACCGAACTTCGACTTGTCGAAGTGCGGCCCGTACGTCTCCTCGTCGGGGACGCCGATCAGCGTCCCGTCGCTGTCAAAGGTCCACGCGTGGTAGAAGCACTGGAAGGACTTCGCGTTCCCGCGGTCGCTGCGGCAGATCGTCGCGCCGCGGTGCGTGCAGCTGTTCGCGAACACCCGCACCTCGCCGGTCCGGCGGCTCCGGACGACGAAGAGCGGACGCGTGCCGACGCTGCGGCGCACGTAGTCGCCGCGCTCGGGCACCTCCGACTCGTGCGCCACGAACAGCCAGCTGCGGTTGAAGATGTGCTCGAGCTCTGCGCGGTGGATCTCCTCGGAGGTCAGCGCCGACCGGTGGTAGGCGAAGTAGCCCTCCTCCGCCCTTTCGACGATCAGGTCAGCGATGTCCATTGCTGCTCCTTTCAGTACGGGAACCGACGACGGCCGTGGTTGACTGATACCCATTTCATCGTCGTGAACTCGTCGAGGCTCCACGCCCCGTTCAGCCGCCCGAGCCCCGACTGCTTCTCGCCGCCGAACGCGACGATCGGCTCGTCGTGGATCGTGCAGTCGTTCACATGGATCATGCCGGTTTGCACGCGCTTGGCGAGGGCGACACCACGGTCGAGGTCGCTCGTGTGAACCGCGCCGCTGAGGCCGAACTGCGTGTTGTTCGCGATCTCGACTGCGTCGTCGTCGTCCTTGAACGGGATCAGCGACACGACCGGGCCGAAGAGCTCGCGCTGCGCGACGTCCATGTCGGGCGTCACGTCGCGGAGGACGACCGGGTCGAAGAGCCCGCCGTTGACCTCGCCACGCAGGACCGCCGTCGCGCCGTCTGCAACCGCGCGATCGACGACCGCGTTCAGGTTCTCCGCCTGCTTCGCCGTGATCAACGGCCCCAGCACCGTCGCGTCCTCATGCGGGTCGCCGACCGGCAGCGACCGCACCTTGTCGACGTAGCGCTCGGCGAACTCCTCGAAGACGTCCTCGTGAACGAGGACGCGGTTCGCCGACATGCAGATCTGTCCCTGGTGCGTGAAGCGGCTGAAGACGGCCGCGTCGACCGCGTACTCCAGGTCGGCGTCCTCGAGCACGATGAAGGCGCTGTTGCCGCCGAGCTCGAGGAGCACCTTCTTGAAGGTGCGCGCTCCGACCTCCGCCACGTGACGGCCGACGGCCGTCGAGCCCGTGAAGGAGATGACGCGCGGAATCGGGTGCTCGACGAACGCATCACCGATGGCGGGAATCTCGGTGACCACGACGTTCAGCAGACCCGCCGGCAGCCCGGCCTCCTCGAAGATCTTGCCGATGATCGTGCCGCCCATGATCGGCGTCTCCTCGTGCGGCTTCAGGACGACGCCGTTGCCGGCGCCGAGAGCCGGCGCGACCGACTTCATGGAGAGGAAGAACGGGAAGTTGAACGGGCTGATCACGCCGACGACGCCGACGGGGATGCGGTAGAGAAAGTTCTCGCGCTCGTCGACCGCAGACGGGAGGATCCTGCCCTCCATGCGCAGCGGGAAGGTTCCCGCCTCCTTCAGCATGTCGAGCACGAGCCCGATCTCGAAGCCGGCCTTCAGCCGCGTGCCGCCGAGCTCGTCGACGATGATCTCGCTGATCTCGCCGAAGTTCGACTCGACGTACTTGACCGCGTTCTCGAACACGGTGCGCTTCGCGTATGCGTTGACGCGGTCCCACTCCTCCTTCGCGCGCGCCGCGGCGCGGTACGCACTGTCGACGTCGTCGGGCGTGGCGACGGGGAACTCGGCGATCACCGAGCCGTCGTACGGATTGCGGTCGACGAGCACGTCTCCGCTCGAACCGTCCTGCCACTGACCGTCGATCAGCTGCCGGCTTACCGCTGCGACCATCTCGAGTCCTCCTGTTCAGGGGCGCGCTTCGCTGTGTGGGCATTCTTTCCTATACAGCGTTCGGAGCACAATGGATCGCGCGACTTCCGAGTCATGTGAATCGAAGTTGACCGGCGTCCTCGTACGTGTTTAGGCTCGACGAACGACCAGCCTCTATTCCCGGAGCTGGCATCTCTTTATCACCGAGGAGGACGCATGTACGAATCGAGGGCCGGTCGCGGGCGCAGGCTGCTCCCGCCGACGGCAGCCGCCGGCGCCGCGATCGCCGTCATCGCGGTGACGGCGATTCCCGCGACGGGCGCCGCGCGCCACGCGAGCGCCGGACCGAAGCTGACGCTCGCGAAGGCACGGGCCGACGTCGCGGCGGCGCGCAGGCCGATGACGAAGTTCACCGGGCCGGCGACCTCGCCCGGACCGGTGCCCAAGGGCAAGAGCGTCGTCTCGATCTACAGCGTCCCGGCGCCGCTCCCGCAGCGGTCTGCGGCCGGCGTCGTCAGCGCGGCGAAGGCGATCGGCTGGAGCGGCAAGGTCGTCTTCGGCAACGGGAACCCGCCCGGCTGGCTGGCGGCGATCAACACCGCGGTGACGGGCGGTGCGAACGCGGTCGTGATGAGCGCCGGCGTGCCTGCTCTGATGGCGCCCGGGATCGCAAAGGCGAAGGGCGCCGGAGCACCGTTCGTCGACATCTTCAACATCGACAAGAAGCCGCCCCCCGGCCTCGTCGCGCAGGTCGGCCCGCCCGAGCGGACCGAGGGCTACCGCCTCGCGGAGTGGATCGTCCAGTCGACCCGCGGCAGGGGCGCGCAGATCCTCGCCTACAACTCGCCGCAGTTCTCGGATCTCCAGGTGGCGCTCGGCGGCTTCCGCCAGGGGATCAAGGACGCAGGCTCGAAGTACAAGATCATCAACACGACGCTGTCGCCGGCGACCGACATCGGCACTGCGGCGGGCGCACAGCGGATGGCGGCGCTCTTCCGCAAGTACCCGCAGGCGAAGTTCATCTTCTGCCTCTCGGAGTCGTGGGCGGGGACGTTCGCCCAGGCCGTCCAGGCGACCGGGCGCAAGGACATCACCGGTCTCGGCACCGACGGTGAC
>JAICTB010000051.1 GCA_025936595.1 Thermoleophilia bacterium
CCGCCCTCGCCCATGCCCTTCGTACCGAGCTCGGTGAACGGCGACGGGCTCTCCATGAATCCCGTCTTGAGCGGAGGCATGTCGAGCGCGTGCGGCACGTGGTAGTCGTAGAAGTTGGGCGTGAGCAAGTTGCCGTCCTCGTCGTAGGCGAACTGCTCGTGCACGACGGCGCCAAGCGCCTGTGCGGTAGCGCCCATCACCTGCCCCTCGACGATCTGCGGGTTGATGCGCTTGCCGCAGTCGTCGACCGCCGCGTAGTCGACGATGTCGTAGTAGCCGGTCTCGGGATCGATCTCGATCACCGCGACGTGGATCTGCGTCGCGTAGGTGAGCGTCAGGTTGCCGAACTTGCGCTCGAGGTCCGGCACCTGGAACGGCGGCTTGTAGACGTAGCGGCAGTTCAGCGTGACGTCCAGGTCGTCCGGGAGCCCGGCGTTGTTCGCGTTGATGATCGCGCCGCACGCCATGAACGGCAGGAACGCGTCGGGGTTGTCCGTGATCCGGACGCCGCCGTCGGCGAGCTCGAGCGCCTCCGGCGGTACGCCTCCGAAGACCGCGCCGGCGAGCTTCTTGATCTCGGCGGCGAGCATCTCGGCGGCGCCCTTCACGGCGGTCAGGCCGGTGACCGCGAACTGCGACGCGTACGTGCCGGAGAAGCCGGCGTGCGAGTTCCAGTAGGAGTCGTGGCCGGAACGCACCTGCACGTCGTCGACCGAGCAGTTGAGGATGTCGGCGACGACCTGCGACGCCGTCGTCTCGTGACCCTGGCCCTGCGGCGTCGTGCCGAGGGTGACGACGATCTCGCCGAAGATGTCCAGCTTGACCGTCGCAACCTCGTTGTTCCCCGAGAACTGCAGCTCGGAGTTGATCAGCTGCGACTGCGCGAAGTTGTTCGTGCCGGAGTCGAGCGTCGAGCCGATCCCGACTCCCAGCAGCTTCCCTCGCGCCTCCGCGTCCCTGCGGCGGCTCTCGATGCCGGCGTAGTCGATCAGGTCGAGCCCGATGTCGAGCATCTGCGCGTAGTCGCCGGAGTCGTAGATGCAGCCGTTCGGCGTCTCGTACGGCATCTCGTCGGCGCGGATGTAGTTGCGCTTGCGCACCTCGACCGGGTCGAGCTCGAGCTCGTGCGCGACGATGTCGATCACACGCTCGGTGAACCAGAGGTGCTGCATGCGCGAGTAGCCCCGGTTCGGCGAGCAGGGCGCCTTGTTCGTCGCGACCTGCTGGAAATCGACGCGGATGTGCTTCCAGCGGTACATGCCGGGGGTCACCTGCGCCCAGATCACGCCGCCGAGCGGCTCGTAGCGCAGCCACGCCCCGGCGTCGTCGAGCGCGGTCGTCCGGAAGCCGAGCAGCGTCCCGTCGTTCTTCACGGCGACCTCGGTGTTCCGGAACCAGCGCTCGTTGCCGTGCGACATCGACATGTGAAAATCGGTGCGCCACTCAGTCCACTGCACGGCTCTGCCGAGCTTCCGCGCGAGCAGGCAGCACGCGACGAGCTGCGGGTGCGACGTGATCTTGTTGCCGAAGCCGCCGCCGATGTCCTGCGTGACGAAGCGCAGCTTGTCGAGGCCGCAGCGCATCGCGGGGCCCATCATGATCAGCGCGAAGCCGGGGAACTGGTTGTTCGTGTGGATCGTCCACTGCCCGATGCCGCGGTTGTACTCGACGAGCGCGCCGTTCGTCTCGAGCGGGGTCGAGTTGAAGCGATGGAAGTGGAGCTCGTCGATCTTGACGATCTTGTCCGCCTCCGCGAACGCGGCGTCGAGGTCGCCCCACTCGTAGACGCCCTCCCACATCAGGTTTCCACCCGCGTCCTCGTGGAGCACGGGCACGTTTTCGTCGCGCGCGCGGCGGGCATCGGTGACGGCGTCGATCGGCTCGTACTCGATCTCGACGAGCTCGGACGCGTCGCGCGCCAGCTCACGCGTCTCGGCGACGACTGCGACGACCGCCTCGCCGACGTAGCGCACCTTGCCGACTGCGAGCGCGTAGTCCTTGAGGTTCGCGCCGGGAACGGAGGAGATCTGGAAGAACGGTTCCGTCAGCGACGCGACCTCTTCGCCGGTCAGCGTGCCGTAGACGCCCCCGACCGCCTCCGCCTGCGAGACGTCGATCGACACGATGTGCGCGTGCGCGTACGGCGAGCGCACGAAGTGGATGTAGCCCATGCCGTGCCTTTTCACGTCGTCGACGAAGACGCCCTGACCCTCGACGAGCCGGCGGTCCTCCTTGCGCGGCACGCTCCGGCCCTTCCACGTCTCCTGCGCGACCTCGGTCTGCTCGGGCGCGACGGTCGTCATTCCGACGCCGCCTTCACGGCCTCGAAGATGTTCCAGTAGCCGGTGCAGCGGCAGATGTTGCCCTGGAGGCCCTTCTTTATCTCGTCCTCCGACGGGTGCGGGTTCGAGCGCAGCAGCGCTGTCGCGCTCATCAGCATTCCCGGCGTGCAGTAGCCGCACTGGAGCGCATGGTGGTCCCTGAACGACTGCTGGAGCTTCGAGAGCTGCTCGCCGTCGGCGAGGCCCTCCACCGTCTCGACGTTCGAGCCGTCGGCCTGGACGGCGAGCATCATGCAGCTCTTCACGAGCTGCCCGTCGACGATCACCGAGCACGCCCCGCAGTTGCCGGTGTCGCAGCCGACGTGGCTGCCGGTCAGGTCGAGATCGTCGCGGATGAAGTGGATCAGCAGCTTCCGCGCCTCCACGTCGCGCTCGTAGGTCGTGCCGTTGATCGTGACGGAGATCGTCTGCTCGGTGGAGACCATTCAGCTCCCTTGGGCTTGTCGGGCGGCGCGGACGGCGAGCACCTCGGCGAGATGCCTTCGATACGCGCGCGATGCGTGCACGTCGGAGGGCGGGTCGAGATCGGCGGCGCGGACGGCTGTCCGGATCGCGTCGTCCTCGGCGGAGTCGGGTGCGAGCACGACCGGCACGGCGTCGACGCAGCCGAGCGCGATCGTCAGGCTGCCGTTCGCCGAGGCCGCGGCGCTGACGATGCACGTGCCCTCGACGCCGAGCGTCACCGCCGCGAAGCCGTCGTTGCGGCCCGCGGGAAGCTTGATCTTCGTCAGGAGCTCGCCGGGCCCGACGGCGGTCATGTAGACGCCGAGGAAGAAGTCTGCGGCGGGGACGGTGCGCGTGCCGTCGCTGCTCTGGATCGTCATCTCCGCGTGCAGCGCGGCGAGGAGAGGCGGCAGGTGGTTCGTCGGGTCGCTCGTGCAGATGTTCCCGCCGATCGTGCCGCGGTTGCGGACCTGGACGTCGGCGATCTGCGCGCACACCGCGCCGAGGATCGGCCGGGCGCGCGCCTCGCTCGACTCGATGATCTCCGTGTAGGTCGTCATCGCGCCGATCTCGAGCGTGCCGTCGGCGCCGAGCTCGATGCCCTTCAGCTCCTCGATCCGGCCGAGGTCGACGAGCGCGTCCGGCGAGCCGGCGCGCGCCTTCATCACGTTGATCAGCGTCTGCCCGCCGGCGAGGGCGCGGGCGCCGTCGTCGGCAGCGAGCAGCTCGATCGCTTCTCCCAGCGAGCCCGGCCGCGCATATCCGACCTCACGAAGAAGCATCGTCAGGACGTTTTATAAAATGTCTGATGTGGTCAATGCAAGTGACTACCCAAGCAACGATCGTTGCTTGTCGAGCCCACGCAGGACCATATCGACGTCCTCGACCGTGTTGTAGGCGTGCGCCGAGACGCGCAGGTTGCCGTCCCGCTCCGAGGTGACGATGCCGTCCTCCCCCAGCGCGGCGACGAGCGCGGGCGCGTCGGTCGAGCGGATGCAGACGAGCGCGCCGCGCTTCTCGGCCGCGCGCGGTGTCACCACCGTCCCGCCGAGCTCATCGACCCCCGCGATCAGCTGCTCGTTCAGCTCGTTCACGTGCGCCCGCGTCCCGGCGATCCCGATCTCCTCCAGCAGCTCCATGCCGGCGATCCCCGCGTAGATGGCCGGGATCGGCGGCGTCCCGGACTGGAAGCGGCGCGCCGTCGGCGACGGTGAGTAGTCGTCGATGTCCATCTCGAAGATGTTCTCGTCGGCGAACCAGCCGGTCTGTGTCGGCCACAGCTCCTGCGCCAGTCCCGGCCGCGTCCACATGAAGCCGAGGCCCGCCGATCCGAGCAGGTACTTGAGGACGCCGGCCGCCAGCACGTCGACGCCGAGCCCGCGCACGTCGAGCGGGTACGTGCCCATCGCCTGGTAGGCGTCGAGGACGACGAGCGCGCCGCGCTCGTGCGCGATCCGCGCGATCTCCTCGACGTCGAGCCGGGCGCCGTTCCGGTAGCAGACCGCGGCGATCGAGACGACGGCGGTCTCCTCGTCGATCGCGTCCGCAAAGCGCTCAACGGGGATCTCGGCGCCGTCCGCCGGGACGTGCACGACCTGCGCGCCGCGCAGCTCCTGCGCGTGCCAGATCTGCCCGATCGTCGGGAACTCGAAGTCGCTGATCACCACCTTCCGCCGCTTCGAGAAGTCGATCGCGCTCGCGAGCGGGCTGATCCCGGCCGAGAGCGAGGTCGTGACCGCGACGTCGTCCGCTGCGGCGCCGATCAGGCGCGCGAACGTCGCGCGGGCGGTCTCCGCTCGCTCGACCCAGTACTCCCACGGTGCGCCGCGCTCGTCCCACCCGGTCAGGTAGTCGTCGTACGCCGCGCGCACCGAGTCGGAGAGCGCGCCCTGCGAGCAGGAGTTGATGTAGGTGAGCCGCTCGAAGATCGGGAACCGCGCACGGCAGCCGCTAACGCCCAAGGTAGGCCTTTCTGAGGTCTTCGTTCTCCCGCAGGTCCGCGGCTTTCCCTTCGAGCACGAGGCGCCCGGTCGACAGCACGTAGCCGCGGTCGGCGATCGACAGCGAGACGTTCGCGTTCTGCTCCACGACGAGGATCGCGACCCCTGACTGGTGCACCTGCTCGATGATCTCGAAGTTCTTCTCGACGAGGATCGGCGCGAGCCCCATCGACGGCTCGTCCATCAGCAGGAGCTTCGGCCGCGACATCAGCGCGCGCCCCATCGCGACCATCTGCTGCTCGCCGCCGGAGAGCGTGCCGGCCAGCTGCGCCCGGCGCTCGTGCAGGAGCGGGAAGAGCTCGTACACGCGTTCGAAGTCCTCCTTTGCGCCGCCACCGCGCAGGTAGGCGCCCATCTCGAGGTTCTCGAGCACCGTCATCGGCGCGAACAGGCGCCGGTTCTCCGGGACGATCGCGAGGCCGCGGCCGATCCGGTAGCTCGTCGGCCGCTTCGTCACGTCCTCGCCCTCGATCCGCACCATGCCGGTCCGCGGCCGCACGATCCCGAGGATCGTCTTCAGCGTCGTCGACTTCCCGGATGCGTTCCCGCCGAGCAGGCAGACGAGCTCACCCGGCTCGATCCGGATCGAGAGCCCCTGCAGGATGTGGATCTGCCCGTAGTACGTGTCGACGTTGTCCAGCTCGAGCAAGCTCATGCAATTGTCATTTCGTCGCCGCCGTGTTCAGGCCGAGGTAGGCCTCGACCACCTTCTCGTTTGTCGCGACCGACTCGAACGAGCCCTCGGCGATCTTGATGCCGTGGTCGAGCGCGACGACGCGGTCGGAGATGCCCTCGACGACGTGCATGTCGTGCTCGATCACGAGGATCGTGTAGCCGCCGTCCTCGCGCAGCTTCGCGATCAGCTCCGTGATCTCGTGCGTCTCGGCGGGATTCATGCCGGCCGCAGGCTCGTCGAGGAGCAGGATGCGCGGGTTCGTCGCCGTGGCGCGCGCGATCTCGAGCCGGCGCCGGTTTGCATACGAGAGCGAGAACGCCGGCTGATCCCAGCGGTAGCCCATCAGCCGCTCGCCGAAGAAGGCGAGCCGCTCGTGTGCGAGCGCCTCGATCTCGCGCTCCTCGCGCCGCATGCCCGGCGTGCGCAGCATCGACCGGAAGATGCCGGCCCTCGTGTGGCCGTAGGCGGCCGCCATCACGTTCTCCTTCACCGACATGTTCAGGAAGAGCCGCAGCGTCTGGAACGTCCGCGAGATGCCGCGACGGCTGATCTGGTGCGGCTCGAGGCCGACGATGCTCGCGCCGTCGAGCATGATGTCCCCCGCCTGCGGCCGGTAGATGCCGGTGATCAGGTTGAAGAGCGTCGTCTTACCGGCGCCGTTCGGGCCGATCACGCTCACGATCTCGCGCTCCTCGACCTGCAGGTCGAGGTCGTGAACGACCTTCAGCCCGCCGAAGGCGAGCGAGACGCCCTGCAGCTCCAGCAGCGCCATCAGACGATCTCCACCCGACGCTCGCCGAGGAGCCCGTTCGGTCGCAGGATCATCAGCGCGATCAGGATCAGCCCGAGCACGATGTAACGCGCGGGCTCCGGCTTCGCGAGCATCACGTTCTCCCAGACGAACGCCGACAGGTAGAGCGTCGGCACCAGAGCGACCAGACGCAGACGGCCGTGCAGCGTCGTCACGAGGAGCGTTGCGGCGATGAGGCCGATGTAGGAGACGGGCGGGATCCAGCTCGCGAGCTGCGCAGGATGCACGACCCAGTGGTCGACCGCGCCCGCGAATCCGCCGGCCTTCTCGCCTGACACCCACGATGCGTCAATCGCACGCGCGAGCTCGTGCACGGCGAAGCCGAACGCGATCGTCGCGGCGGCGGCGACACCCAGTGTCCTCGAGCGCCGTGCTGCGAGGCCGACGCCTCCGATGAGGACGGCGAAGAAGATGATGCGCGACTTGCCGGGATCGCGGAGCATCTCGAGCAGCGGGCTGATGATCAGCGCACCGGCGACGACGCCCGGCTGGCTGCCCGAGCCGCCGAGGATGACCATCGTGTACACGGTGATCAGCAGCACGAAGTAGAACGTGAGCGGGAACACGCTCGCGTTCAGCGCCGCGAAGAGCGTTCCCGTGAGTGCGGCGACCGCCGCGCCGAACGAGAAGCTCATGAGCTTCAGCCAGTTGACCGGCATCCCCATCGCCTCCGCCGCGAGCGGATCCTCGCGCAGCGACCGCCAGGCGCGCCCCGTGCGCGACGAGTTGACGAAGCGAAGCGCAACGAAGACGACGGCGAAGAACCCGAGCGCGACGTAGAAGTACGAGACGGCGAACACTCCCTGGTGCTGCACGGTCAGGTCGTGGCCGAAGAGGTGCAGCGGGTCGATCCGCAGGATCCCGTTCGGGCCGCCCGTCAGGTTGTGTCCGAAGGCGGAATCGCCGTTCGTCATCACCGTCTGGAAGAGCTGCAGGAAGAAGAGCGTCACGATCGCGAGGTAGTCGCCGGTGAGCCGTCGCGACGGCAGCCCGAGCAGGAAGCCGACGACGGCGCCGATGACGACGACGACCGGGACCGCAACGAGCGTCGGCAGGTGGACGCCGAACTTGTCGGAGTCGAGGAGCGCGTATGCGTAGGCGCCGACGCCGTAGAACGCGACGTAACCGAGGTCGAGCAACCCGCCCCAGCCGACGACCACGTTCAGCCCGAGCGCGAGCAGCATGTAGAGAACGGTGTCGAAGCCCACGCGCCGCACGTAGCCGCTCGACTCGACCACCGGCAGGAGCGACATCGCGGCGATGAAGAGCACGAGCCACGCCCACCACGGCACGATCCGCAGCCGCTCCTCGACGGTGCGCAGCGGCCCCACCGGCATGAGCCGCCGCGCCGCGTGCCGCGCGACCCACTCGTCCTGCCCGACCGCCGGCCCACTCGCGGGGATGCTCGAGGAGTGCGGCGTTGAGTCCGTCACTGGGTCATACCTTGCTGATGTCCGGGCGTCCGAGGAGACCCTGCGGGCGGAAGATCATGAACGCAATCAGGATCGAGAAGACGACGAGGTCGGACCACTTGGTCGAGACGTAGCCCTGCGTGTAGGACTCGGCGAAGCCGAGGATCAGGCCCCCGGCCATCGCGCCCGGGATCGAGCCGATGCCGCCGATCACGGCGGCGGTGAAGCCCTTCAGCCCGGCGACGAAGCCGATCGAGACGGTCGTAGGGACGCGGACGGCGAAGAGGACGCCTGCGGCGCCTGCGAGCGCCGAGCCGAGGACGAACGTGAAGACGATCACGCGATCGATGTCGATGCCCATCATCGCAGCCGCCTCGCGGTCGAACGACGTCGCGCGCATCGCCTTGCCGGTACGTGTGCGGTTGACGAGGAACCACAGCAGCACCATCAGGACGAACGCGGCGACGATCGTGATGATCCGCAGCAGCGGCACCCGGACGTTGCCGATGTCGATCCCCCGCAGATAGAGCGCGCCGTTCGAGAGATCGAAGGTGTTGTAGTTTCGCGGGTCGGCGCCGAAGAGGAGCTGCATCGAGTTCGCGAGGAAGAACGAGACGCCGAGCGCGCTGATCAGCGGTGCGATGCGCGGTGCATCGCGGAGCGGCCGGTAGGCGAACCGCTCGATCACGACGCCGAGCGTGGCGCACCCGGCCATCGCGGCGAACGTGATGATGACGAGCAGGGCCCACACGGGCACGACTGGGTTGTCGGTCCCGCCGAGCAGCTGCAGCACGCCGAAGCCGATGAACGAGCCGACCATGAAGACGTCGCCGTGCGCGAAGTTCAGGAGCTTCAGCACCCCGTAGATGAGCGTGTAGCCGAGCGCGATCAGCGCGTAGACGCTGCCGAGCGTGAGTGCATCGACGGTGAGCTGGGTGAATTGATCCACGGAAGCTGTTCGATATGTCAGGGGCGGCCCGATCGCTCGGGCCGCCCCTGGAGTGCCGCTACTTCCTCGCCGGCTAGCCGACGAGCTTGTACGAGCCGTCCTGCTGAATCTTGAAGATGTAGAACTTCGCGTTTAGCGGATCGTTCGACTTCGTCGAGAAGGCAAACTTGCCGCCGAGGATCCAGTTCGAGATCTTCACCCTCTTCATCTGGCGCAGGACGTCGTGCCGGTTCTTGATCACGCCGTGATCAGCCGCACACGCCCGCTTGATCGCAGACAGCATGATCTGGACGGCCCCGTAGCTGGGCGGGCCGAAGGAACCGACCGTGGACTTGGGGTTGTCCTTCTTCCAGCCGGCGATGATCTTCGCATCGGCCTTGATGCCGGTGATGTCCGGAGCGAAGTTCGACACGTACGAGCCGGGCGCCTTGAACTGACCCGGGCCGTTCGAACCGTCACCGCCGAACACCTTCGCCTTCTTGCCCTGCTCGAGCAGCTGCTGCGCGAACGTCTGCGCGTCGCCCGGCTTCTGCGTCGGGAAGAAGACGATGTCCGCGTCGTTCGGCACCTTCGTCACGAAGGCCGAGTAGTCGGTCGTCGTGTTGGAGGCCGAGAGGCGCGTCGTGGAGACACCGCCCGCCTTCAGCGTCCGCTCGACGGCGGCCGCGAGGCCGGTCGAGTACGGCTCCTGGAAGTCCATGATCACGACCTTCTTGACGTGCAGCGTCTTGATCATGTAGTTCGCGTCAGTCGGGCCCTGGATGTAGTCGCCCGGCACGTCGCGGAAGAACGCCGGCGTACCCTCGAGCTTGCCGTTTTCCCTCTTCGTCAGGTCGGTCTTCGTCGCCGAGGGCGAGATGTGCGCAAGACCGGCCTGGAAGAACGTCTGCGTCGCGGCCACGACTGCGCCCGACGTCGAGGGGCCGATGATCCCGACGACCTTGCGGTCGCCGACGTACTTCTGGGCGAGCGTCTGCGCCACCGCGGCGCCCTGCTCGACCGGTGTGTCGCCCATCACGAGCTGGATCTTCAGGTGCATGGCCGGTGCGAGTGTCTTCACCGCGTACTTCGCCCAGCTGCCCTGCTCGTTCCCCAGGAAGCCCGCGCCGCCCGTCAGGGGCGTCAGGAACGCGATCTTCATGGTGCCCTTGCAGCTGACCCCGGCAGCGATCGCCGACGAGCCTTTCTGCGCTCCTTGCGCGCTCGCGGCGACGACCGAGGTCGCAAGCACCGCGAGTGCCAGGCCGATGGCCTTCTTCATTTGTTCGTCCTCCTTGCCCAGGGGCAATGCGTACGTCAGGGGGGTTTTGCGCTTGAGCGTCGAGTCTCCCGGGTCCCTCGCACGGTGTCAATGATCAAATCCGCCTGGAGGGCGGATCAGCCGGCGAGCGCCTCGATCCAGCCCGCCGTGTCCAGAAACTGCCGGAACCTGGTCGCCCGCTCGTCGCGGAGGGTCCAGACGTGCACGAACGGCACGTCGAGGCGCTTGCCGGTTCCCTTCGCCGTGCCGCGGTAGCGCCCGAGGACGACCAGCTCGTCGCCGGCGTCGAGGATCTCGTCCGGCAGCGCACTGAACTCCGACCACCACTCCGCGTCCAGCGGCTCGAACACGTTCCGCCGCACCTCGTCGCGGCCCCGGTAGAGACCGCCGTGCGGCAGCCCCTGCGCCTGGTGCCACTCGATCTCGGGATCGAGGTCGGCGAGGACGGCGTCGAGGTCGCCGCGCTCGAAGGCCTCGTACGAGCGCCGCACGATCTCGAGGTTGCTCATGCACGTAGGTTACGTCTCGATGCGCTACGCGATGCACGAATCCGACGCGGACGGGGGCCGGCTCTTCGCCGCCCCTGCGCTCACCCAGCGCGTCGCCCGCCTCGCGGGCGAGCGCGGCGACGAAGGTTCCGACGAGGTTCTCTACGTGCTCGAGGGCGGCGGCAGCGCGACGATCGCCGGCGAGCGGCACGAGCTGCGCCCCGGCACGGCGGTCTTCGTCGCCAGGGGGACGCCGTGGTCGGCCGAAGGAGATGCCCGCGCGGTCTCGGTGCTCGCCCACGATCCCGTGCCGGCCTCCGCGACCCACGCCGTGCTCGACCTGACGGCGGCCGACCGCGGAACCGCCACGGCGGGCCGCGAGTTCCTCCTCGGAGCGACGCCCGCGGTCGGCTGCGCCTCCGTGACGCAGTTCGTCGGGCTGATCCCGCCGGGCCGCGCGCCCGATCACTTCCACCACTACGACGAAGTGATCTACGTGCTCGAGGGCGAAGGCTTCCTCGAGATCGACGGTGAGCAGGCGCCGATCAGGGCCGGGTCGTGCATTCACCTGCCCCGCACGCTCGTCCACTGCCTCGCGAACACGGGGGCCGGGGAGATGCGCGTGCTCGGAGTCTTCACGCCGGCGGGCTCGCCGGCCGAGGCCTACTACCCCGACGGCACCCTCGCCGTCCTGCCGGAAAGGATGTAACGATGCCGAGAATCGAGCGCACAGCCGAGGTCACGTGGGACGGCAACGTCGCCCGCGGGACCGGCGGGATCACCGCCGCGTCAGGTGCTTTCAGCGCGCTGCCGTTCTCGCTGCCGACGAGGATCGGGGCCGCAGCGGGAAAGACGAGCCCCGAGGAGCTGCTCGCCGCCGCGCACGCCGGCTGCTTCGCGATGTCGCTCGCGAGCGAGCTCACGACCGACGGCACGCCCCCCGGCCACCTCGACGTGCGCTGCACGATCGTGATGGACGAGGTGCCGGGCGAGGGTCATCAGATCGTCGGCTCGAACGTCCTCGTGCGCGCCGAGGCGGACGGTGCCTCGGACGAAGCGCTCGCCGCCGCGCTCGCGCGCGCCCACGCGAGCTGCTCCTTCTCGACCCTGCTCGGGAAGGCGGGCGCGGAGGTGAACGTGGAGCTCAGCGCGGCTGCGGCACGATCCTGATGTACGGCCGCGGCTCCCGCCATTCGCCGAAGGTCGCCTGCGCCTCCTCGTTCGAGACCGAGCCGGAGATGATCACGTCGTCGCCTGGCTGCCACTGCGCGGGCGTCGAGACCTTGTGCTTCGCCGTCAGCTGCAGCGAGTCGATCACGCGCAGCACCTCGTCGAAGTTCCGGCCGGTCGACATCGGGTAGACGAGGATCAGCTTGATCGCCTTGTCGGGGCCGATCACGAAGACGTTCCGCACCGTCTGGTTGTCGGCGGGCGTGCG
>JAICTB010000078.1 GCA_025936595.1 Thermoleophilia bacterium
ATGTCGTGGAAGAGCGCGGCGTAGCCGAGCAGCTCCAGCTCGGCATGTGAGAGCTCGAGCTCCCGGCCGATCGCAAGCGCGAGCTGCTGGACGCGCCGCGAGTGGCCGGCGGTGTAGGCGTCGCGCGCGTCGACGGTCGCAGACAGCGACTCCATCGCCGCTGTCGAGCGCTCTTTGAGCAGCTTGTTCGCCTGCTCGAGCGAGACGTTCTGGGACTGGATCGTTTCCGCGGCCTCGCGCAGCTTGTGGGCCGAGCGCTGCGTGTGCTTGAGGTAGGCCTCCTGCGTCTTGCGCATCAGGAAGAGCGGCAGCGCGAAGACGACGATCGCCCACGCGCCGATCGGCTTGTACGCCTCGTAGATCACGGCTGCAACAAAGCCGTAGACGGCGTAATGCGGCAGGAGCCATGCGAAGCGCTCGCGCCATACGCGTCGCGGGCTGACGCGCCCCGAGAGCCCGACGGCCGCGGACACGAGCCCCATGTCGACGACGAAGTAGGCGATGCCTGCGGCGAGCCCCGACGCGACGAAGACGCCGGTCCCGATCGAGCCGCCGATGTGGATCGAGAAGACCGCGGCGGCGCCGAGCGACGCGAGCGACAGCGCGCCGACGTTGAAGAGCAGCTGATGGAAGACGGCACGGCGGGCGCTCCACTCGACGGCCGACATCGTCAGCGCGAGCGGCAGCGCCGCGCGAGGGCCGATGATCGCGGCGGCGACGAGGGCGCCGACTGCGCTGACCGAGATCGTGCCGGTCTCCTCCACTTCGAGCGACAGCACCTGGCCGAGCGCCACGAGGACGATGATCGTGACGAGGCCGAAGATGTCCGTCGAGTGGCCGAACACGGCGCCGAGGACGCCCGCGGTCGTGCCGAGCCCGCCGACGAGGCCCACGAGCAGGGCGAGCCGGCGCGGCACCGAGAAGAACCGCGGTGCCGGCGGCGTGTGCGGCCGCGCGTGCTGGCGGCGCTCTACCTCCGGGACGGTCTCCTGCGCCGGCGGAATCGCCTGCACCGGCTCCTGCGTCTCCGCCGGCAGCGACATGAGACGCTGCGCGCGCTTCTCCGGCTGCGCGAGCAGCGGCTCGTCCGAGGCATCGAGGACGCGGTTTCTCCCCTGCAGCTTGGCGCGGTAGACGGCGAGGTCGGCCTGGTGGACGAGCTCGTTCATGTCGGAGCCGTCACGCGGGAACGCGGCGATGCCCATGGAGATGGTGGCGCGGATCGGCTCGCTCGACGTCTCCACGTCGAACCTCCGTGCGGCGACAGACCGCCGGATCCGGTCGGCGATCTCGTACGCCTCGCCGGGAGGCGTCTCCGGCAGGAGGATCGAGAACTCCTCCCCGCCGAATCGCGCCGGCACGTCGTAGTGGCGGAGCTGCTGGCGGAAGACCTCCGCGATGCCGCGCAGGACCGCGTCGCCGGCCAGGTGGCCGTAGGTGTTGTTGATGTCGCGCAGCAGGTCGAGGTCGGCCATGATCAACGACATCGGGCGCTGGAAGCGCTCGGCGCGGCCGAGCTCGTCCTGCATCACGACGGCGAAGTGGCGGGCGTTGAAGAGGCCGGTCTTCGGATCGATCCGCGCCTCCGCCTGGAGCTGCGGGATGGCGAGCGAGCGGTGGATCAGCAGGAGGGGTGCGACGGCGAACGGGATCAGCCACGGGTTCAGGTTCCAGAACGCCGCGACGGCCAGGCCGAGCGTCGCGAGGATGAAGTCCGTCGAGAGGCTCTCGAACGAGAAGACGCCGGCCTCGCGCAGCGAGTGGCCGCGCGCGAGCGTGACCATCGGCGCGAGCACGATGTGGTTCGCAGCGACGGCGACCGTGCAGGCGACGAGCCCCGCCGCCGCCCAGCGCAGGTGCTCGTCGGGCACGAGGCTGTTCGCGTCGAGCATCAGCTTCGCCGCGCCCCACGTCGCGAGGTTCCCGAGCGTGTAGTTGCAGATGTTGAAGCTCTGGATGTACCAGGCGTATCGCTCCTTGAGCCACTCGGGCACGTGCATCAGGACGCCGAGCAGCGCGACCAGATCCGGTGGCAGAAGAAGGGCGCCGGGGATCAGGAAGACCCACGAGGTGTGGAACGCCGTGTCGCGCGCCGTCCGCACCGTATACGTGTGCGACGCCGCGGCGCCGAACGCGAGGATCCCGAATGTCGTCCACCCGGAGCGCTGGTCACCGAGGCGGAGGAGAAACGGCAGAGCTGTCGCGACTGCGGCGATCCCGACGGCGACACCGTAGGCGCTCGCTGCGGGCGCGAGAACGGGACGCACGCGATCCGCGGGCCCTGTTGGATCCGCCTCGAGCCGAACGTCGCTCGGGATGGCGCTCACGTCTCTGCTCTCCTTCCGTGCCCGCGCACGGGCCGCAGTTCCTCAAGTGAAGTTACGGCGCGACGCGGCCTTGCCTCATCCCCCGTTCGGGGCGGGGAGGGTGTTTCCCCCATTCGGGTGACCGGGCGGAACGAACGAGGGCCCGCTTGCGCAGGCCCTCGGGTCGATTCCGTTGCCGCCTTCGTCAGGGGAGGACGGTGATGGTGGTCGTCGTGGTTATCGGTGCTGTCGTCGTTGTCGTTGCCGTTGCCGTTGTCGTCGTCGACGACGTGTCTGTCGGGAGCGCGTCGACCGTGACGTGGTCCGGGTCGTCCGCAGCAGACGCCAGCTCGTCGGGCGTCGCGACGTAGCCGTCGGTGCCGCTGATGCTGTCGCCCTCGGCCGCATCCTCGTTCGAGATGTCGGCCCAGGACATATCTGCCCAGGACATGTCAGTCCACGACATCGAGCTCCAGGACATATCCGCCCAGGACATCGAGGCCCACGACTGGTCGCTCCACGACAGGTCGCTCCAGGACTGGCTGCTCCAGGACATGGAGTTCCAGGACATGTCGCTCTTCGCAGCGTTCACCCAGCTCGCCCCGTCGAACACCTGGCCGGAGCCGCCCGACGCCGAGATCAGGTACTTCTCGAGGCCGAGGTTCGGGTTCGGCGTGATGTTCGTCGCCGCTGCACGGCTCGCGGTGAGCTCGCCGAGACCCGAAGCCTTCGGGTTGCCGGCGGTCACCTTGCGGGCCGTCCGCATCAGCGCACCCTTGATCTGGTCGGGCGTCCAGCTCGGATGCCGCACGAGCATCTGGGCAACCGTGCCCGAGACGACCGGTGCCGCAAACGACGTACCGGAGAGCTGGATCCTGTCCGTCCCGACGAGGCTCGACGCCTTCTGCTGGGCGAGCGACGATCCGGCCGGAATCGGGCCCACCATGTAGCGGCCGGGAGCCGAGATGTCCGGCTTGAAGAAGCCGTCCTCCGTGTACCCCCACGCCGACCATGGAGCGAGCGAGTCGTCGTGCGCCTTGGCGCTCCCGCCGAGGTCGACCGCGCCGACCGTGATCACGAACGGGTCGTTGCCGGGCGAGTAGACGACGCCGGACGGTGTCGTCGCAGAGGTGCCGTAGTTGCCGGCCGCCGCGACGACGGTGACGCCGTGGAACCAGAGCTTCTCCACCGCCTGGTCGAGCGGGTCACGGTAGGAGTTCGTGCTGTAGCTCGAATGCAGCGAGAAGTTCGCCACCTTGATGTTGTACTGGCCCTGGTGATCCAGGATCCACTGGCAGGCCGTGATCACGTCGGACGTCTTCGCCTGACCGTTCGCGTCCATGACCTTGATCGACACGATCGGCGCACCGGGAGCAGCACCCGCGAGATCGGGGGCGTTGCCGGCCGCGATCCCGGCCACGAACGTGCCGTGCCCGCGGAGGTCGTCGGACGAGCTGTTGCCGCTGATCGTCGAGAGGTTGACGCTTGCGATCAGCCGGCTGCCGAAGTCGGCACGCGGCTGCACACCCGAGTCGACGATCGCGATCGCCGGGAACTTGCCGGCGTAGAGCTGCGTGTCGCCCGCCCACATGTCGGCGTTGCCCGACTCGAACGGCCAGAGCTGCGTCGAGTTCGGAAGCACCGTCGACGTCGTGCCGGAAAGCTGCACGTTCGCGTTCGGCGTCACGTTGATGCCGGGAATCCCCTGCAGCTTCTTGAGCTGCTCCGCGGGGACGACCGCCTCGACGCCGTTGATGATACCGAGCTGCTTGGCGTCCTTCTGGAAGACGCCGAGGCCCTGGAGCTTCGCGTTCGCGTCCGAGAGACCAGCGGTGCTCGTGATGATCACGTCCACCGGGCCCTTTGCGCTCAGCAGGCTCGGGGCGATGAATCCGGCCAGCGGCGCGCCGCTCTTCTTCCCGGACTGCGCCATTGCCGCGAGCGGAGCCGTGAGAGCGACCGCCGCGACACATGCGACGACGATGCCCCGGCCGCCCTTGCCCCAGAGGACACTGGACCGGTCGCCGCCGCGCCCGCCGGTGCCCCAGAGTGCGCTTCCGCGCTCGCTCCGTGCACCGCGTTCAGACAACTGAGACATTCACTCTCCATTTCCGCGCACGAGGCGCGATTGCCGCGAGATCAACGCCGGGGCCCCTGCAACGTGCCGCCTGGGTGGCCCAAACGGGTCGGAACGTAGGCGTGTTCGGGGGACGCTCCGTCCCCCCGAAGGGTGAACTCGCGTGCAGTTCACTCGAACGAGTGACCACGGCTACGGTTTGGCGCAATGCGCCTCCCGATCCCGCTCGCGCTCGAGGCCGCTGCCCTGCGATCGGCCGGGGCGCTCTCCCGGATCGCCGGTCGCGGCGGCGGGACGACGCTGCCCGGAAAGCTCCTCTGGAAGCTCGATCCGGGCGCGATCGAGCTGCTCGCGCGACGGCTCGAGCGTGGCTCCGTCCTCGTCTCGGCGACGAACGGGAAGACGACGACGAGCGCGATGGTCGCCGAGATCCTGCGCCCGTCGGTCCGGGTCGCGCACAACGCGTCCGGTGCGAATCTCGTCTCCGGCGTCGCCTCCACGCTTCTCGAGAGGAACGGCGCGGAGCTCGGCCTCTTCGAGGTCGACGAGGCGGCGCTGCCGGAGGTCGTGCGGCGCGTGCGGCCGCGGGCGCTGCTGCTCGGCAACCTGTTCCGCGACCAGCTCGACCGCTACGGGGAGCTGGAGATCGTCGCCGCGCGCTGGTGCGAGGCGGTCGCGAGCCTGCCCGAGACGTGTCTCGTCCTGAACGGCGACGACCCGCAGATCGGGAACCTCGCACGCCCGGGCGCGCTCGTCTTCGGCCTCGACGACCCGCGGCAGGCCCGGCCGGCCCTTCAGCACGCAGCGGACTCGACGCACTGTGTCCGCTGCGGAACGCCGTACGACTACGCGGCGGCCTACGTCGGCCACCTCGGCGACTACCGCTGCCCGAGCTGCGGCCATGCCCGCCCCCCACTCGCGCTCGCGGCGCGCGACATCGAGCTGAACGGCCTCGACGGGGCCGCGTTCACGCTCGCCACGCCCGCCGGCGACACGCACGTGGAGCTGACGCTCCCCGGCCTCTACAACGTCTACAACGCGCTCGCGGCCGCGGCCCTCGCGCTCGCGCTGGAGGTTCCGCTCGACGGGATCACCGCAGGGCTGCACCGGTTCGCCGCGGTGTTCGGCCGCTTCGAGCGCATCGCTGTCGGCGACAGGCGGCTCCTGATGCTGCTAATCAAGAATCCGGCCGGCGCGAACGAGGCGGTGCGTACGCTCGTCGAGGGCGCCGCACCGCGGGTCGCCGTCGTGGCGTTGAACGACGCGATCGCCGACGGGCGCGACGTCTCGTGGATCTGGGACGTCGACTTCGAGCCGCTTCTCGCCGGTCTGGAGAGCCTGGTCGCGACCGGGACGCGCGCGGCGGAGCTCGCGCTGCGCTTCGCCTACGGCGGGCTCGCGCGTGAGCGGATCGAGGTCGTGCCGTCGCTCGAGCAGGCGCTCGACCGCGGACTCGAGCTGACGCCTGCCGGCGGCGAGCTCACGCTGCTCCCGACCTACACCGCGATGCTCGCGCTGCGCAAGGTGGTCGCGGACCGCGGTCACGTCGCGAACTACTGGGTGACGGCGCCGTGAGGATCGTCGTCGGCCATCTCTATCCCGACTACCTGAACATCTATGCCGACCGCGGCAACATCGCCGTCCTCGCCGAGCGGGCCCGCGTGCGAGGCCACGAGCTCGACGTGCGCGCGATCGGCATGCACGACGACGTGCCGGAGGTCGACCTCTTCTACGTCGGCGGCGGCCAGGATCGCGAGCAGGCTCTCGTCGCGGAGGATCTCGCCGGGAAGGCAGAGGTGCTGCATGCCGCGGTCGCGGACGGTGCCGCGGTGCTCGCGGTGTGCGGCGGTTACCAGCTTCTCGGCCGGTCCTACCGCGACCTCTCCGGAGCCGAGCTGCCGGGCGTCGGCCTCCTGCCGCTCCGGACCGTCGCCGGGAAGCGGCGGATGATCGGCGACGTGCTCCTCGACTGCGCCTGGGCCGGCGAGACGCTCGCCGGCTTCGAGAATCACGCGGGGCGCACGAGCCTCGAGGCGGGCGCCGAGCCGCTCGGCCGGGTCGTCTCCGGCTTTGGCAACGACGGCGAATCGGGCTACGAAGGCTGCCGGGCCGGGCGCGTCTACGGGACGTACCTGCACGGGCCGCTACTGCCGCGCAACCCGTGGTTCGCAGACCGGTTGCTCATGGAGGCGCTCGCGCATGCCGGCGTCGAGGTGGAACTGACCCCGCTGGCCGACGAGCTCGAGCACGCGGCGCACACCGTGTCGGCGGCCCGAGCCCGCGCCCGGGGCGGCCGATGAGTTTTCGCGCTTGACGGAGTCGTAAGACCTGAGACCATTACCAAGGAGGAGCTCGTGTCGAGAACAGTCGTCGCCGTCGGAACCCGCAAGGGGTGTTTCGTGCTCGAGAGTGACGCGGACCGCCGCGCCTGGACGATGCGCGGTCCCTTCTGCGAGGCGTGGCCGGTGTACCACGCGACCTTCGACCAGTCCGAGGGGACGATCTACGCGGCGGCCGCGAGCGAGTGGCACGGCTCCGCCGTCTGGCGCTCGACCGATCTCGGCGAGACCTGGACGCACTCGAGCGAGGGTCTTGCCTACGACGAAGGCACCGGCAAGAAGCTCTCGAAGGTCTCGACCCTCTCGGCCGCGCATGGGCGGGTCCTCGTGGGCGTCGAGGCGCCCGGCATCTTCGAGAGCCGCGACAACGGCGACACCTGGTCGCTCGTGTCGACGCTCGCCGGCCAGCCGGGGAGCGAAGACTGGGACGACCCCGCGAACCAGCCTCCCGGGCACCTCGGCATCTCGGGGTTCGCCTCTGACCCGGATGAGGCGGACCGCTTCTGGGCGATCGTGCAGGGCGTGGGCCTCTTCGAGACGACCGACGGCGGCACGTCGTGGACGCCGCGCAACCGGGGCCTGCGCGCCGACTGGCCGCGCCCCCACGAGGAGGTCGGCTTCTGCGTGCACAAGGTCGTCCGCTCGCGCGCCGACGGCGACCGGATGTACCAGCAGAACCACGTCGGCATGCATCGCAGCGACGACTGCGGCCAGACGTGGACCGAGATCACCGAAGGGCTGCCGACGGAGTTCGGCTTCGCCGCGGCGGCGCACCCCCACGACCGCGACACGTTCTTCGTGATCCCGCTCGATCCCGGGCACGGCCGGACGATGCCGGACGGCCAGGCGGCGGTCTGGCAGACGCAGGACGGCGGCTCGAGCTGGCAGCGCAAGAACGAGGGCCTGCCGCAGCGCGACGCACATCTCGGCGTGCTCCGGCAGGGGATGGCGGCCGACACGCACGACGTGCCGGGCTACTACTTCGGCACGAGCACCGGCCAGGTGTTCGCGAGCGCTGACGACGGCGAGTCGTGGTCGGAGATCGCGAGCTACCTGCCGCCGATCTCGTCCGTCGACGTGGCGATCATCGACTGACGATGGCTGACGTTCACCTCCCGACGACGCTGATGCCGCTCTTCACGGGCCTGCCCCGCCGCCTCGATCTCGACGCGCCGACCGTCGGCGAGGCGATCGGACAGCTGAACGAGCGCTGGCCGGGCCTCCGCGACCGGCTGTGCGAGCCAGGGCCGGCAATCCGGATGCACATCCACGTGTACGTGAACGGCGAGCGCGCGTGGCTCGACACGCCGATCCCGGAGCGCTCGCGCGTGGACGTGATCGCGGCGATCAGCGGCGGCTAGCGACGTTAGCGCGCCCAGAGCGCGCCGAGATAGACGGCCGGGTCGCCCGGCTGCCAGCGCTCGAGGAACCGCTTGATCGGCGGGTGCACGACGACGTCGTGCAGCTCGTCGTTCGAGAACAGGCGCGCTCCCTTGACGGCCGCGTCGTGCGTCTCCACGTCCTCGAGCGACCGGTGTGACAGGTCGGCCGAGAAGATGATGTGCACGACGTGCTTGCGGTAGAGGAGCGAGGAGGACTTCGGCGAGATCGAGTCGACGATCGCGACCGGCCCCTCGAACTGCACGTCCGCCTCGACGCCGAGCTCCTCGCGCAGCTCGCGCCGGAGCGCCTCGATCAGCGACTCGCCCGCGTCGACGCCGCCGCCCGGCAGGAGCCAGTACTCCTTCCCCGGCTTCTCCTGACGGCAGAGCAGCACGCGCTCCTGCCAGCGAAGAATCGCGGAGACGCGGATGCGCGGCTCCATCAGTGGAGCGAGGAGCCGAAGCCGCGGACGCCGCGCTCGCTCGCCGGTAGCTCGTCGACCTCGACGAGCTCGACCACCGGCAGCTCGAGGATCACGAGCTGCGCGATCCGCATCCCCGGCTCGACGACGAAGGTCGCCTCGTGGTCGGTGTTGACGAGATTCACGAGCAGCTCGCCGCGGTAGCCCGCATCGACGAGCCCCGGCGTGTTGACGATCGAGATGCCGTGCTTCGCCGCGAGCCCCGAACGCGGCTGGACGAACCCGGCGTGACCCTCCGGGATCGCGACCGCGAGCCCCGTCGGCACGAGCGAGCGCTCGCCAGGCCCGAGCTCCACCCGTTCGCACGCCGACAGGTCGAGGCCGGCGTCGCCGTGGTAGGCACGTGTCGGCACGACGGCCTCCGGCCGCAGCTTCCTGATTGCGAGCTCGATCACGCGGACTCGCGCCGGCTCTTTGCCTCGGCGACGAGAAACGGCGCGAAGCGCGGCAGGTCGCGCCGCGGCAGCCGCGCGATGATGGCAACGCCTTCGG
>JAICTB010000192.1 GCA_025936595.1 Thermoleophilia bacterium
ACTCCGGGCCTCCTCCGTTTCTCGTTCGTTCGACGGAGTCCAGGCACTCGGCGGCGTCACGATCGAGGTGCGCCGCGGCGAGGTCGTCGGGCTGATCGGCCCGAACGGCGCCGGGAAGTCCACCCTCGTCAACGTGCTCAGTGGCTTCGACCGTCCCGACGGCGGCACGGTCGAGCTCGGCGGACGCGATGTCACGCGCTGGTCTCCACACCGCCGCGGCCGCCAGGGGCTCGCGCGCACGTTCCAGCACAGCCACGGCTTCCGATCGCTGTCGGTGCGCGAGAACGTCGAAGTCTCCGCGCTCGGCGTGGGCGCCGGCCCTCGTGAGGCGACGCGTCGCGCGGACGCGCTCCTCGACCGGCTCGCCCTCTCGCGCTACGCCTCCGCGCCTGCGTCGGCGCTCGCGCACGGCGACGAACGGCGGCTCGGAGTCGCCCGCGCGCTCGCGACCGAACCGCGTTTCGTCCTGATGGACGAGCCTGCGGCCGGCCTGCCGGAGGCGGAGGTTCCCGAGTTTGCGTCGCTCGTCCGGTCGGTGTGCGCCGACCACGGCGCCGGCGTGCTCCTGATCGACCACAACATGTCGCTGATCATGGAGGTCTGCGACCGCATTCACGTCCTCGACCAGGGACGTACGCTGGCCGAGGGTGCGCCGGCGGAGATCCGCGGCAACCTCGACGTTGCGGCTGCCTACCTCGGCGAGACGGCGGTGAGCGAGGAGTGAGATCACTCGTCGTCGAGCACCTCGACGTCCGCTACGGCGGCGTCCACGCGGTTCGCGATCTGTCGTTCGAGGTGGGGCCGGGCGAGATCGTCGGCCTGATCGGCGCGAACGGCGCGGGCAAGTCGTCGACGCTGCACGCGATCATGGGCGTCGCGCCTGCCACCGGCGAGGTGCGGCTCGGCGGCGTCTCCCTGCGCGGCCGGCGGCCGGAGGACGTCGCCCGAGACGGCGTCGCACTCGTGCCCGAAGGTCGCCGCATCTTCGCGGAGCTCACCGTCGAGGAGAACCTGCGCCTCGGCCTCGCCGCGCGACGGGCCCGCGGTGATGTCGCCGCGGTGCTGCAAAGCGTCTACGAGCTCTTCCCGATCGTCGAGGAGTTCGGCAGGCGGCAGGCGGGCGCGCTCTCCGGCGGCCAGCAGCAGCAGCTCGCGATCGCACGCGCGCTCGTCGCGGAGCCGGACGTGCTGCTCCTCGACGAGCCGTCGCTCGGCCTGGCCCCGACAGTCGTCGACATCGTCTTCGACGCGCTCGCCGCGATCCGAGACCGCGGCCTCGGCGTGCTGCTCGTCGAGCAGCGCGCGCAGCGCACGGTCGCCGTGTCCGACCGCTGCCACGTGCTTGCGAACGGCGAGCTTCGGGTGACACTCGGCCCGGAGAACGCGAACGACACCGAGACGATGGTGGCGGCCTACTTCTCATGACGATGCTCGCGATCTGGAACATCGACTGGCAGACGATCGCCGACGCGACCGCGCTCGGTGGCGTTTACGCGCTGATGGCGGTCGGCATCGGGCTCGTCTTCGGTGTGCTGCGGCTCGTGAACTTCGCCTATGGGCAGCTCGTGATGGCGGGCGCCTTCTCGCTGGCGCTCGCCTCACAGTGGGGCTGGCCTCAATGGGCGGGGATCGGGCTCTGCTTCGCCGTCGTGCTCGCGCTCTCGATGCTGATGGACCGGCTCGTCTTCCGGCCGCTGCGGGGGCACTCGCCCGCGGTGATGCTCGTCGCGACCTTTGCCGTCGCATTTCTCCTGCAGAGCATCGCGCTGCTCTGGTTCGGGCCACTCGGGAAGATCGCGACGTCGCTCGCCTACCTCAACCGGCCGATCACGATCTCACACGTCGACATCCGCAAGATCACGATCGTCGCCGTCGTCGTCGCTGCGCTCTGTCTCGTCGCGCTGGCGCTCCTGCTCGAGCGGACGACCGTCGGCCTGCACATGCGCGCCTCTTCGATGGACTTCCAGACCGCGCGCATGCTCGGAGTGCGCGCGAACCGGGTGATCGCGATGGCGGTGCTCGTCTCCGGCGCACTCGCCGCGGTCGTCGCAGTGATGCTGACGGTGCAGAACCCGCTCGTCACGCCGGACTTCGCGCTGCGCGACACGATCATCGTGCTCGCCGGGGTCGTGCTCGGCGGGATGAACCGTCCGATCCCGGCGACACTCGGCGGGTTCGCGATCGGCTTCGCGAGCGGCCTGCTCGGCGGCGCACTGCCCACAAACCAGAGCCAGTACCTGCCGACGTTCCTGTTCGCCGCGGTGATCCTCGTCCTGCTCGTCCGCCCCGGCGGCATCTTCACGCGCGCGCGCCTCGTGGAGCGCGTATGAGGCGTCTCACCGCGTTGCAGGAGCTCGCCGGGCCGGCGCTCCTCGTCATCGTGACGGCGCTCCTCGGCACGCTCGTCTCGATCTCCACGCAGGGTTACTTCACCGACACGCTCGTGAAGGTGGCGATGGTCGTCGCGCTCTACACGTTCGTCGGCAACTCGGGCGTCCTGTCGTTCGGCCACATCAGCTTCGTGGCGGTGGGCGCATGGACCGCGGGCGTGCTGTCGGTGCCGTCGGACGTGAAGCCGGCGATCATGCCGAACCTCGCCCACATGCTTCGCGATCGGACGACGGGCAACCTCTCCTCGCTCGCGCTCGCCGCGCTCGTCGGCGGGATCTGCGCGCTCGTGGTCGCGCTGCCGCTGATGCGGCTGTCCGGCCTCGCCGCGGGGATCGCGACCTTCGGCGTGCTCGAGATCACGCACAACCTGCTGCGCTACGAGGAGAAGATCGGGCCTGGCCTGAACGCGTTCTCCTCGGTGCCGGAGACCACGGGTTTGCGGCAGGCGGCGATCGGCGCGCTCGTCGTGGTTGTGGTCGCGTTCGCCTACGGCCGCAGCCGCTTCGGGCGGCTGCTGCGCGCGACGCGCGAGGACCCGGCCGCCGCCCGCGCGGTCGGGGTCTCGATCTACCGCCAGCGCCTCGGCGCCTTCGCGCTCTCCGGCGTCCTCGCCGGGCTCGCAGGCGGGCTCTACGTGCACCTCCTGCCCGTGAACACGGAGAGCGTCTACCTCGATCTGACCTTCATCACGCTCGCGATGCTCGTCGTCGGCGGCGCGACGAGCCTGTGGGGCGCCGTCGTCGGCGCGCTCGCGGTCAGCGCCCTCGACTCGTACCTCGCCGTGGCGGAGAACGGCTCGTCGTTCTTCGGCGCGCAGATCGACCTCCCGGCCGGCACGCGGGTCGTGATCGTCGGGACGCTGATGGCGGTCGTGCTGATCCTGCGACCGAACGGCCTCACGGGCGGCCGCGAGTTCCGGGTGTGGAGGCGATGAGGCGCGTCTGCGTCGCCGGTGCGGGCGTGATCGGCAGCCTCTTCGCCGCCCATCTCTCGCGCGTCGCCGAGGTCTCCGCTCTGACACGGCGCGAGGAGCACGCGCGGGCGCTGCGCGAGCAGGGGCTGCGAGTGACGGGGCGCGCCGACTTCCTCGCGCGCATCGACGCGGCGACGTCGCCGCTCGAGCTGCCTGAGCCCGAGCTCTTGATCGTCGCGTGCAAAGGCACCGACCTCGAGTCGGCAGCGGAGCGCCTCGAAGGACACTGGCCGGACGCGATCGTGATGACGGTGCAGAACGGGATCGGCGCGGGCGACGTGATCGCGCGTTACGGCGCTTGGCGCCTGCTCACGAGCGTCACGTTCATGAGCGGGACCCGCCACGCCGACACCCACGTCGAGTACGTGCTCGACACCGCGACCTGGATCGGCCCGGCCCGCGGGACGACGCCCGAGGACGCCCGCCGCGTCGCAGAGCTGATCGCGTCGTCGGGGCTCGAGGCGGAGGCTTTCGACGACCTGCGCCCCGCGCAGTGGTCGAAGCTGATCTTCAACGCGACGGTCAACACGGTTGCGGCGCTGACCGGCCTGCCACACGACGCGCACTTCGCGGCGCTCGCGGAGCCGAGCGATCTCGGTTTCCTCGTGCGCGGGCTGATCGACGAGGGGAAGGCGGTTGCGGCGGCGGCGGGAGTGCCCTTACGCGAGGATCCGTGGGAGATGAACGTGCTCGCAACGAAGCGCGGCAGCGCGCACTACCCGTCGATGCTCGAGGACGTCGAGGCGCACCGCCGAACCGAGATCGACACGATCACGGGTGCGCTCGTTCGCGAAGCGCACCGGCTCGGCGTCCCGGTGCCGCTGCACGAGACGATGGAACGGCTGATCAAGGCGAAGGAGGCATCCTGGCAATAAAGGTGTGTGTCGTCGGCTGCGGGGCCGTCGGGTCGCTCTTCGCGGCGAACCTCGCAACGCTCGACGACGTCGAGGTGTGGGCGTACGACCTGGCGCGAGAGCACGTCGACGCGATCAACCGCGACGGTCTCCGTCTGACTGGCGCCGGCGAGGTCACGGGGCGCCCGCGCGCGACGAGCGATGCGGCGGAGCTGCCGGCGTGCGACTTCGGCATCGTCGCGACGAAGTCCATGCACACCGGCGCGGCGATCACCGCGACCGCGCACGCGTTCGCGAACGGCTGCGTGGCGACCGTGCAGAACGGGATCGGCAACGAGGAGGTGCTCGCCTCACATGTCGAGCGCGTGATCCGCGGCACGCCCTTTCCGGCGGGGAAGATCACCGCGCCCGGTGTCGTGCAGTGGGACGTGACGGGCGACACCACCCTGGGTCCCTTCGCGCCGAAGTCGGCGCCTTCCGAGG
>JAICTB010000011.1 GCA_025936595.1 Thermoleophilia bacterium
GGCGGAGAGCATCGCGCGGACCCTCGATCCGCAGCTCGATCCCGTCGAGTTGCTGCGCAAGGAGGGCTGGTCGGTGATGGCGAGCGAGGCCGCGAAGCGCCTCGAGCCGAATCAGGTCCTGGCGCTCGCCTTCACGCAGCTCGAGCCGCTGCTGCGGATGCCGCGGCGCGTCTCGCAGCTCGTGCAGAGGATCGAGAACGGCTCGCTGAAGATCGGCATCGCGCCGACGGAGCTCGACAGTTTCGAGCACCTCCTGCGCTCGGCGGCGAACCGGGTCGGGGCGGCGCTGATCATCTCGGCGCTTCTGATCGCCTCGGCGCTGATGGCGCGCGTCAGCCACGTCGTCTCGCTCGCCGGTTTCGGCGTCGCCGCGGCGCTCGCGCTCTTCATGATCTGGCGGATTGCGCGGACGCGCGGCGGGCTGTGAGGCTTCTCAGCCGACGCCGTCGCTCGAGCCGACGCGCTCGACGACCACCTGCGGGATCCGCGCCTGGGGTGAGAGTCGCAGGCACATGCGAACGATCTCGGCGCAATCCTGCGGCTGGATCATCGCGGCAGGCGCGAGCCCGGACCACTCCGCCATCGGCGTGTCCACAAAGCCGGGGCAGATCGCGATCGCGCGCACGCCGTCCGCGTCGAGCTCCGCGTTCTGCGACCGCGTCAGCGCGATCACGGCCGCTTTCGTCGCACCGTAGACCGTCAGCCCGGGCGTCGGCCCGGTGCCCGCGATCGACGCGAGATTGACGATCCAGCCCTTCGACCGCTTGAGGAGCGGGATCGCGTCGCGCGAGACGAGCAGGAGGCCGCGGAGGTTGACGGAGAGCTGCAGGTCGATGTGCTTCGTCTGCAGCGATTCCACCGTGCCCGCAATGCCGATGCCCGCGGAGTTGACGAGCACGTCCATGCCGCCGAAGCGCTCCGCGTGCTGCGAGACGACGCGTGCGCAGTCCTCCTCCTTGCTCATGTCGGCAGCGATCGCGTGCGCGCCGAGCTCGGTCGCCGCAGCCTCGATCTTCCCGGCGGTGCGCGAGGCGAGCGTCAGCTCGTATCCCTCCTCGCGCAGCATGCGCGCGATCGCGAGGCCGATCCCCGACGAGCCGCCGGTGACGAGGGCGCTTGGCAT
Organism: Thermoleophilia bacterium; assembly: GCA_025936595.1. GTDB lineage: Bacteria > Actinomycetota > Thermoleophilia > Gaiellales > Gaiellaceae > PALSA-600. The sequence continues at coordinate 1,124 of JAICTB010000011.1, forward strand.
CGTCCCGACCTTAAAGGAGTTCCCGCCGCCGGCGCGAACGCAGGGTGCAGCACGACATTCCTCTCCCTGACGGCGGCGGCCCCTGTGCCGCCGCTGTCGTTACGGTTCGGATCGTGAAGCTCACGGATCTGGCGACGGCCGGAGGCTGCGCGGCGAAGTACTCGGCCTCGCGCCTCGAGGAGCTGCTGCGCGGGTTCGTCCCGGCGGAAGCCGAGAACCTCCTCGTCGGGCTCGATCCCGCCGACGACGCCGCGGTCTACCGGCTGGACGACGAGCGCGCGCTCGTCTTCACGATCGACTTCTTCCCGCCGATCGTGGACGATCCCGCCGACTTCGGCGCCATCGCCGCGACGAACGCGTTGAATGACGTGTTCGCCATGGGCGGCCTGCCGCTCCTCGCGCTGTCCGTTGCGGCGCTCCCCGAGGAGCTGCCGACCCCCGTCGTGCGGGCGATCTTCGACGGCGCGGACGCTCAGGTGCGCGCGGCGGGCGCCATCCTCGCGGGCGGTCACACGATTCGCGACGCCGAGCCGAAGTACGGCCTGGCCGTGGTCGGGACGGTGGCGCCGGACGGCATCTGGTCGAAGGCCGGCGCGCGGTCCGGTGACGCGCTCTACCTGACGAAGCCGCTCGGAACGGCACTCGTGCTCGGTGGCGCGAAGCGCGGTCTGTGCGACCTGGACGCCGCGGTCGCGTGGATGCGAACGCTGAACAAGGATGCGGCCGACGTCCTGCGCCGGTTCACGCCGAGCGCGGTCACGGACGTGACCGGCTTCGGCCTGCTCGGTCACGCGCACGAGCTGGCGGCGCGCAGCGGCGTGCGCGTCTCGCTCGACGCGGCGCGGCTGCCGGCGATCGACGGCGCGCTCGACGCGGCGCGCGACGGGGTGTCCACCGCGGGGACGAGGAACAACCGCGAGTACGCGACCGTCGACGTCGGAGAGGTCGCACCGGAGCTTACGGAGCTCGCGTACGACCCGCAGACCTCCGGCGGCCTGCTCGTCTCGATTCCGCGTGACAGGGGGCCTGCCCTCGAGGCGGAGTTCACGCGCGCCGAGCTGTTTCTCGCACGCATCGGCAGCGTCGGCGAGGGCGAGGGCGTCGAGCTGCGCTAGCGGCCGCGGGCAAAGGCGAAGAGGCTCGCCCACTGCCCCGCGTCGAGCTCCCACGGGCGAGCGTCCGGGGCGAAGCCGAGGGCGGGCGCGAGCCGCTTGATCTCGAGTGCCGACAGCGACGGCCGGAGGCCGCGGCGGATCGGGTCACGAGCGGCAAACGCCGACGAGAGGAAGCTCCAGTAGGCCGCGTGCCGGTCGACCGGGACACGGGGCTGGGCGAGACGCTCGATGCGCAGAACGGCGCAGTCGACGCTCGGCGGCGGCGCGAAGGCGCTCCGGTGCAGTCGCCGCGCGATCGAGATCTCGTGCCACGCGCGCCAGTAGGTCGAGCGCAGCGTCGCCGGCCAGACGGATGTGTGCTTCGCCGCGAGCTCCCACTGCACGATTACGTGCGCCCCTCGAAGTGGGACACGAGGATCGCGAAGCAAGCGATCGAGGATCGCGCCGGAGCGGACGAACGGGAGGTTCGCGACGACGACGAACGGCTCGTCGGGCCAGCGGTATGCGGTGGCGTCCGCCTGGACGACCCGGACCGAGGTAAGGGCCCCAAACCGTGTGCGAAGGCGTGCGGCGAGCGCCGGATCGCGCTCGATCGCGATCACCTCGGCACCGGTTCGCGCGAGCGCGTCGGTCAGGACACCGCTTCCTCCGCCGATCTCGACGGCGAGCGCGCCGGGCGCGAGCCCCGCGCCGGCGGCGAGGTCGCAGGCGAGCCGCTTACTGCGAAGGAAGTGGCTGCCGGACGCTTCCCTCGCGGGTCGGCGTCGGACGGCCACGGAACATCGCCATCGACATGCCCGCAGTGTACGGCCTTTCGCGCCGCTGGCCGCGCGAACGGCGGCTACAGTGCGGCGAATGGACGCCGGCGCCCAGCCGCTCGCACGCGTGCGCGCATTCGCGCTCTCCGAGGGCGCCTTTCGTCGCATCGCAGTGGTGAACGTCGTGATGCTGATCCTGATCGTCGCCACCGGCGCAACCGTGCGGCTGACGGGCTCCGGTCTCGGGTGCGAGCACTGGCCGGGGTGCCAGGTGCACCACTTCGAGCCCAAGAGCTACCACAGCTACATCGAGTTCGGAAACCGCATCTTCGCCGCGATGACGATCGTGGTGACGCTCGTGACGTGGCTCGCGGCGTGGCTCGTGCCTACGGCGCGACATCTCCGCGGGCTCGCATTCGTGATCTTCGCCGGGACGCTCGCGCAGGCGCCCCTCGGAGCGATCACGGTGTACTCGCATCTCAATCCGTGGCTCGTCCTCTCGCACTTCCTGCTCTCGATCGTCGTCCTGACGCTCGGCGTCGTGCTCGCCGTCGAGGTCCGGCCGCGCGCGCTCGGCGCAGTTCCGGGATGGGTTCGGCGGCTCGCGCTGCTCGTCGCGCTCGCCGCCGGGGTGCTGCTCGTCAGCGGGACGCTCGCGACCGCGGCCGGGCCGCATCCGGGCAGCACGGTGGTGCGGCGGCTCTGGTCGTTCCAGCCGGCCGTCTACTGGCACGTCCGCGCGACCGCGGTGTTCGGCATCTCTTTCGCGCTGCTCCTGACGTGGCTCGCGCTGCGCCGCAGCCGCCATCTGCGCGGAGCACTGGCGGTGCTGGCGGTGCTGGCCGTGCAGATGACGATCGGCGAGGTGCAGTACCGGACGCACCTGCCGTGGTGGCTCGTCCTCGTGCACGTCACCGTTGCGGCGGCCGTGTGGGCAACCATGTGCGCATTCGTCTTCGCGCTCTGGCGGCCGAATAGGATGCGTGAATGACGGAGCTCACCTTCGAGTCGCGCCCGCAGCTCGACCGGCCGGTGCTGATCGCGGCGTTCCGCGGCTGGAACGACGGCGGCCAGGGCGCCTCGCTCGCCGGTGCTTACCTCGCGCGTGCGTGGGCCGCGACCGAGTTCGCGTCGATCGATCCCGAGAACTTCTACGACTTCCAGGCGACGCGTCCGATGGTGTCGCTCGCCGACGGCTACGCGCGCAAGATCGACTGGCCCGAGAACACGTTCCTGCATGCGCCGATGCCGGGCAGCGGGCGGGACGCCATCATCCTGCTCGGCGTCGAGCCGAACCTGCGCTGGCGGACCTTCTCGGAGCTGATCACCGGCGTCGCGCGGGACTTCGACACGGAGCTCGTGCTGACGCTCGGCTCGCTGCTCGCCGACGTCCCGCACACGCGGCCGTCGCCCGTCACCGGCAGCGCGACCGACCCCGACCTGATCGCCAGGCTCGGCCTGCAGGCGTCGCGCTACGAGGGGCCGACGGGAATGGTCGGCGTGCTGCACGACGCGTGCAGTCGTGCCGGGCTCAAGTCCGCGAGCCTCTGGGCGGCGGTGCCGCATTACGTGTCGCTGACGCCGTCGCCTCGCGCCGCCAAGGCCCTCGTCGATCGCCTCGCGGATCTCCTCGACGCGGATGTCGACACCGCCGAGCTCGACGAGGCCGCCGACTCCTACGCGCAGCAAGTGAGCGAGGCGGTCGCCGCCGACGAAGAGACGCAATCGTACGTGCAGGATCTCGAGCGGCGCGTGGACGAGCTCGGAGAGGAGAGCGACCTGCCGTCCGGCGACACGCTCGCGGCCGAGCTGACGCGGTTCCTGCGCGAGCGCGAGAACGGCGACGACGGCGACGACGTCGCGCGCGAGCGGTAGTCGCCCGGCGCTGGCGGCTAGCCGAAGGTGAACGAGTAGGCCTGGATGCCGCGCGAGAAGCGCAGCTCCAGCAGGGCGCTCTCCGGCGTCTTCGACGAACGGACCGTGTAGAGCCGCTCCGCGTCCACGTGGATCGTCCCGGCGGGCTTGCCGTCGATGAGCTTCTGCACGCTGCCGTGCCCGCCGAGCACGATGTACACGTCACGCGCCTGGAAGCGGAGGCGCAGGCGCGCTTCGGGACCCGCCACGATTCGCTCGGAGCCGACGCGCCAATGGCCGCCGTAGGAGAGCGCGTTCTCGGGAATCGACCGCGCGAAGACATAGTGCGCCTCGACGTCCGGGACGGGGGTCTTGCCGACGTAGTTGGCGAGGCGCGCGTAGCCGAGGTAGGTCTCGGGCGTGAGAAGGCCGGTCGGCGTCGTGTCGGCGAGGCTGCGCGCAGAGCGACCGTTGTCGCCGAGGAGCCGGCGGATCAGCGACTCGGTCTGGCCGTATTCGCCCTCGCCGAAGTGCGTGTGGCGCACGTGCCCCTGCTTGTCGATCAGGTACTCGGCCGGCCAGTACTGGTTCGCATAGTTGTCCCACGTCTTGAAGCTGTTGTCCTGCACGACCGGATAGCGGATCCCGAGTCGCTTCACTGCCGCCTTGACGTTCGACGTCACGTGCTCGAACGCGAACTCCGGCGTATGCACGCCGATGATCACGAGCCCCTTCGAGTGATAGGTCGCGTACCACGCCTTCAGGTGCGGCAGCGTGCGCAGGCAGTTGATGCACGAGTATGTCCAGAAGTCGATCAGCACGACCTTGCCGCGCAGCTCCCCGAGCGTCAGCGGTGTGCTGTTGATCCAGGCGCCGTCCGGGTGCAACGTCGGCGCGACGCCGTAGTCCGGCAGGCTGCCGGCGCTCTTGTGCACCGCGGCGAGCGCCGCGCCGCCGCCGCGCACCTTTGCGAGCTCGCGCTTCGCGCTCGAGTTGTCCTCGATCTTCCCCTGCAGGAAGTTCGTGTAGCCGGGCGTGAGCGTTGCGAGATGGTCGTCCACGTGGAACACGAGCCCGAGCGCGACGATCGCCATCAACGCGCCCGACGCGACACGGACGGTCTCCGCATGACGGCGTAGGTACGTCGACGCCTCGCGGCCTCCACGGCTGATGAGGAGCATCGGAACCGCGGCGCCGATCGCGTAGGCGAGCGTCAGGAGGATGGCGCGCAAGCCGACGGAGTTGTTCGCGGCGACCACGGTGACGGTCGCGAGCACTGGCCCCGCGCACGGCACGAAGACGAGGCCGAGAGTCGCACCGAAGAAGAACCCGCCGCCGACGTTGCCCGGCCGGAAGCGCGAGAAGACGGCGAGTGGACGCTCGATCAGCATGCCCGCCCGTGGAGCGAGGAGCGTCACGGCCATCACGAAGAGAAGCGCGATTGCCAGGTTGCGCAGGAAGTCCTGCGGCAGGCCGAGCTGGTCGAGGATCCACGCGGCGAAGAGCGTGAAGACGCTGAAGCTCGCGACGAGCCCGGCAACGATCCGCACCGGCTTGCGGCCGGAGGCGCCGCCCGCGAGGAGCACCGGCAGCACCGGCAGCACGCACGGCGAGATCGCCGTGACGACGCCGGCGAGGAACCCGATGGCGAGCAGGAGGAGCATGGGCTACGGACGCACTCTCCGAATGATTCGTTACGCGCCGCCCGGCGGTTTGGCCATGTCCAGACCAGACATCACGGGGTCTGACCCCGGTTTTCGGGCCGCGGCTAGGCGGCGTCTTCGGCCGGCACGGGCTGCTCGGCGCGCTCAGGCTCCGGCGCCTCGGCAGGTGCAGCGCCCTTCTCCGCCGCCGCGCCCCCGGCAGCGCCGTTCTGTGCCGCCGTCGAGCCCTCAACCGGCTTCTTGCGCCGGCGGCGCCGCTTCTTCGGCGCCGCTTGCTGCCCGTCGCCGTTTTCCGGCGAAACCGCCTGCGCCGTGCCGGCCGTTCCCTCGGCGCCCGCCTTCTTCTTGCGCCTGCGCCTGCGGCGCGCGCGCGTCGGAGCCGCCTTCGGCTGCGGAAGGCTGTCCGCGATCCAGCCGGCCACCTCCTGGATCGAGCCGAGCCGCTCGCGTGCGGCTTCGAGCAGCTGGGTCGCGCGCGGCGTGTAACCCTCGGCGGAAGCGAGCAGCGCGGCCCCGACCTCACGCGGCATCTCCAGCGCCGCGTTCACGAGCTTCGCCGCGTTCTCCTCGTGGCGGTGGCCGCGGGAGTTGGCGAGCGCTCCGAGCAGCCGCTTCGCGTCCGGGTACTCCTGCGACGCGCGACGGTCGAGCTGCTTGCGTACCGCGCGCGACAGGCGCCACGTCCACCGCGCGAGAATCTGGTCGGGAGCCTCGGCCTTCCCGTCGGAGATCGCGCGCAGCATCGTGCGGACGCCCGCGGCCCGATCCTTCTCCCACGGCGGTGCGAGCGTCACGAGCGTGACGAGGTCGTCGAAGTCCGCACGCTCCACCTTCATCGACACGCGGTCCGCGAGCGCGATCAGGCGCAGGCGCCGGTTCGGGTTCTGCGCCGAGCATGTCGAGAGGAACGTCTCCATCGCCCGCTTCGACGCACCGCGAGCGGTGAGCTTCTCGACGAACGCCGCACGCTCGTCGAAGCGCAGCTGCCGGCCGGCAATCTCTCCCCAGAATTCCTGCTCGTCGCCGTCGAGGAACTTCGGATCGATGCGCTGCCATTCACGCGCGATCACCGCTTTGCGGCGGACGACGTCGGGCGTCACCGGGACGAGCCACGATGCCGGCGTCAGCTTGCGCCGCGCACGACGCTGCTGCCGTCGGCGCGGAGCCGGCGTGACGCGCGCGCCCTCGCGGTAGAAGTCCGCATCGAGCAGCGAGTGCAGCGAGACGACGCGCTCGTTGTGCGTGGCGGCCTTCGGCGTGAAGTCGACGACGATGCCGGCCTCCTTCCGCGGATGGATGCGCATGATGCGCCCGATCCGCTGCTGGTAGACGCGCTTGGACGCCGTGGGGGCGAGATGCATGACGATCGTCGCGCGCGGCGAGTTCCAGCCTTCGGCGAGCAGCATCGCGTTGATCAGCACGTCGATCTCGCCGCGCTCGTAGCCGGCGAGAATCTCCGCGAGCTTCACGGGTGGCGTGCGGCCCGAAACCGCCTCCGCCTTGATGCCTGCGGCACGGAACGCCGTCGCCAGGTTGTACGCGTGCTCCACGCCCGCCGCATAGACGATGCCCGGTGTGTCGCCGAAGCGCTCCCGGTAGAGGGTCGCCGCCGCCATGTTGAGCGCCTCGTGGTCGAGGGCCTGCGCGAGCGCTCGCTCCTCGAAGTCTCCTCCGACGATCGGCACCTGGTTGATCGCCGCGACCGGCGGGACGCGCAGGCACCGGAGCGGCGCGATCAGGCCGCGCCGCGCTGCGTCCGCGAGCGGCAGGTCGTCGACCGACGCCGGGAAGACGTCCGAGACCTGCTTCGCGATCAGCTCCTCCGTCGCGGTCATGCCGATGTAGATCGGCTCGTGCAGCGAGCGGATCGCCGCCGACGTCTTCTCGCCGAGCGCGGTGTGCGCCTCGTCGCAGATCACGAGCTGGTACGCGTCGCGCGCGATCTCGCTCACGTGGCGTGCGAACCACGCGTACGTCTGGATCGTGATCGGGCCGGCCGGGCGCTTCGCGGTATGTCCTTCGAGAATCGCGTCCGTGATGCGCGCTCCGTATCCGTGCTCGGTCAGTTCGCGGCGGAACTGGTCGATCAGCAGGCGGCGGTGCGTGAGGATGAGCACGCCCTCGGTGGCCGCGGCCTCGACGAAGCCGGCGGCGGCGATCGTCTTGCCGGATGCCGTCGGGTGCCGGAACCGGTAGCGGCGCACGGCGCCTGGATCCTGCTCGACCGGCAGTGGCTCCTCCACGCCTTCGTCACCGTCCGCTTCCGGCGTCAGCTCGAGCTCGTCGTCCGGCTCGTCGTCCTCCTCGGCCGGCTCGTCGGGACCGTTGCCGTTGCCGTTCCCGTTCCCGTTCCCGTTCTCGCCCTTCTGCGCCGCTGCGATCAGCTCGGTCAGCATCCCGGCGAGCGCGTCGACCTGGTGTCGCCGGAGCTCGGTCCCGGATGCGAGATGCGGAGGCTTCTCCGAGAGCACGCGCTCCAGGCCGAGCATCAGCGCGTAGTGCACCTTCCACTCGGCTGACGGCGCGTCGCGCCCTTCTCCCATCTCCGCCAGGGCGTCGTCCAGCGCGCGCCGTCGCGCGGTGCCGGGAGCGAGCACGACGTCCGGCGTTTCGTCGGGACGCAGGAAGGGCTCGCCGGCCCAGCTCTCGGCGCGGAGGGCGCCGGCCCGCATGGCCGCCGCGTCCTCCGACTCGTTCGGAGATTGCGTAGTGGTTTCTGCCAATGCCCGCGGCACGCTCACCGTGCCGCCTCCTCAAAAGATTGCGCCTCGCGCGTTGGAGATCCCCGTCGCGTTGCGCAGCCCGGAGAATACCCGATTCGCCGGCCGGCGGTCGGCTGTGTGCCTACGCGGCTGCGGCGACGAGCGACTCGAGGCGCGCCAGGAGCCAGGGAAGCTCGTTGCGCTCCGCCTCGAGAACCTGGCCCTGGAACTGGATCAGCATCCCGCCGCCGGGCGCGAGATGGTCGCCCGCTCCCGCGATCAACCGCCGGTAGTGGTCGAGCCCGTCGCCGGAGGAGAAGACAGCGGCGGCGGGCTCATCCTCGTAGCCCGGCGTCTCCGGCGCGAGGTACGGCAGGTTCGCGACGATCACGTCGAGATCGCGCGGGAGGCCGTCGAGGAGGTCACCGTGGACGAGGTGCACGCGCGCCCCCAGGCGCTCGGCGTTGAGCGAGGCGAGCCCGAGCGCGCGCGCACACGTGTCGCTCGCCCACACCTCGATCTGCGGCGCGCGCAGTGCGAGCGTGATCGCGATCGTGCCGGCACCGGTGCCGACGTCCGCCACGCGCACCGTCTCGACGCCGACGCGTGCGAGCGTCGCGTCCACCAGCTTCTCCGTCGTTACGCGCGGCGAGAAGACCCGGCCGGGGTCGGTGACGAACGTGAGACCGTGGAACCGCGTGCTCATCTCATCTTGTACAACGTAGCTCGATGAATTGGATTCCCTTCGCCGACGAGAAACGCCTTCGCTACGAGGACGTCCACGGCGAACTCGACGAGCGCGCGCTCGTGCGCCGCGGGAACTGCGCCTATGCCGCCGGTCTCGGTCTCCTGATGGCAGGCGATCTCGACGCCGCCGCGTGGCTCGCGCGGGCGGCCGGTCGATGGCGCGAGAGCTGGGACGCCTCGGAGCCGCACGACGCGTGGGGGAGGCCGATCGGCGCGCTGAAGGCGTCCCTGCTCGCGGGCGACGATGCGGCGGTCGAGGAGGTTGCTCGCTGGTCGCTCGAGCTGGGAACGGCGACAGCGGAGTCGCCGATCGGCCGCTACGCCGCCGCGCTCGCGCTGCTCGCACTCGGGCGGTGGGCGGAGGCCCGCCACGTCGCCGAGTCGCTGCGCGAGCTCGACGACTTCCCGCACGACGTCGCGGACGCACTCGCGTTCATCGCCGCACACGACCCGATCGGCTGCGTCGAGGCGATCGAGTCCGTCGTCACCTCGTTCGAGACGCGGGAGGAATACCTCGAGGAAGCCGCCGTCGCCGACACCGCCCTCGTCCTGCACGAGCTCGCGCGAAGGCGGGGCATCGACCTGCCGCTGCCCGACTCTCCCGTCCTTCCTTAGAGCCCCTTTCACAATGAGAGGCAAGGAGCTCTTAATCGGGATCCGGGTCGCCCTGCTCGATGGCGGGGTGAAACGCGATCGTGATCGTCTGCAGCGGCTGCGAGGGATCCTCCAGCTCGCTCAATTTCTCGACCAGCTCGTTCACCAGCAGGCGCACGGTCTCCGTCGCGAGCTTGGAGTGAACCTGAGCGCTGCGAAACGCGCCCTCGCCCGCGAAGAGGTCGAAGCCACGCTGCACGTCCTGCAGTTGTGCGGCCTGCAGCTCGCTCGCGAGACCCGCGGCACGGACCTCGCGACCCACCTTGAAGTGCTTCGCGACCGGCCGGTAGGGCTTCTCGCGCCCTTCTGCCGGTACGAGCTCGATCAACCCCGCACGGTGCAGCATGCGCACGTGGAAGTGGAGGTGCCCGGGATCGACCGCGAGGTGCGCGGCCAGCTCGCGATTCGTGAGCGGCTCGTCGGATGCGCCGAGAACCTGCAGCACCTTCAGGCGCAACGGATGCCCGAGCGCCTTCAACTGCTCCGGCAGCTCGATCTGGAGAACGTCCTGCGGTGTCGTCCGCTCGGGCGTCGTACTCACCTCGGCTCCAGCTTCGACGCCGCGGCCTCGTCGAGGTACACCTCGACGGGAACCGATGCGAGACGGGCGAGGCTTGCAGGCACGTCGTGCGTCGGCTCGCCGCCGAACGCCCGCGCGACCGCATCGGCCTTCTCCTCGCCGCTCGTCAGGAAGACGATGCGATTCGCCGACTGGATCGTCGGAAGCGTCATCGTGACGCGTTCGACGAACGGCTCGAGGCCGGCCGGCCCGTGCGTCGCGCGGCGGTCGGTGGCGTCGAGCTGCGGAGACCCGGGGAAGAGCGAGGCCATGTGGCCGTCGGGGCCGAGGCCGAGCAGCATGAAGTGCAGCTCGACGCCGGCGAGCGCCTCGTCGAGCTCGCTCGCCGCATCCGTGGGGGCGAGCTCGCCGCGGATCCGGTGCACGGAGCGCGGCGGAACCTCGAGGTTCTCGAGCAGCGTTCGCTCCGCGAGGCGGTAGTTCGAGAGCTCGTCGTTTGGCGGCACGCAGCGCTCGTCACCCCACCAGAGGGTCACGCGGCCCCAGTCGGGCGCGCGCTCGGCGGCACGCTCGTAGGCGGCCCCCGGGCCGGAGCCGCCCGTGAGGACGATCGAGCCGCCCTGCTTCGCCTGTGCCGCGAGCAGCTCGCCGACGGTGGCGGCCGGGTCCTTCACGATCCTCAGCTCAGGCGGCGGCACGAGCCAAGGGTACGAGACCGCGGGCATACCCTGCGAGGAGATAGACGCTCGCGAGCCCCGCCCACTCGCCGTAGGGCTCGAGAAGGGCGTCCGTCTCCTCGGGCTCGGCCCAGCGCCCCCAGAGCGCCGAGGCGAGCTTCGCCAGCCCGAGGTCTCGCGCAAGCCCGCGCTCGTAGCGGCCAAGGCCTTCGAGGCAGACGACGCCGACCGACCACGGGCCGAGACCGCGCTCGCGCACGAGCCGCGCTGCGACTGCGCCGGTCGGCTGTCCCTTCAGACTTTCGAGATCGAGCGACCGGCAGAGGCGGACGAGGCACGACGCGCGCCGTGCACCGAGGCCGAGCCTCCCGAGCTGCGCCGGCGAGAAGCGTGCGAGCTCGGCGGCCGTCGGTGCCGCGTGCAGCCCGCCGAGCGCGGGGCCGGCCGCGCGGACGATCGTGCGCTCGATCTGCCGTGCGCGGCTCGCCTGGATCAGCTGCCCGGCGACCGCGCGGAGCAGCGCCTGCGCGACGGTGGCGGTGCGCATCGGCCGCAGGCCGCGAACGCGGCGCAGCGTCTCGGCGAGCAGCGGATCGCGAGCGAACCGGCGGAGGAAATCGGAGTGGTCGTCGTCGAGCCCGAGCGCGAACCGCACGTGGTCGACGCCCGCGTCGCTCTCGGCCGCGACCACGATCGTCCCGTCAGGCCGCTGAAGCGCATGCACCGCTTCGAGCCGGTCATCGACCCGCAGCGTCGCGCGGTAGGTGCCGTCGACGACGACACGGGTCGCGTCGGACGCATGGCGCCCGGACTCGCGGAGGGAATACGGCCCGGTCGGGCTGAGCTCGGCGCGGACGTTCATCCTCCGATACTAGGGCTGAGAAGCTCCCGCGGGATGGCGCTCGGCACAACGGTCATTCTGCAAGGAGCTCTAAGGTAGGGCGATGTTGCGCAGGGCCGCCTCGAGGGTGTCGATGCGCAGCAGGGAGCGGAAGCTGCAGCTCTTCCTGGAGCTTCTCCGGCCGGGGCCGGAGACGACGGTGCTGGATGTCGGCGTGACAAACGCGCCCTTCGGCGGCGGGTCTACCGACAACTTCTTCGAGGCGCGCTATCCGTGGCCCGAGCGGATCACGGGCGTCGGCCGCACGGAGCTCGATCGCTTCGCGGCGGCGTTTCCCTCCGTCCGGGCGGTACGCGCCGACGGCCGCGAGTTGCCGTTCGCCGACGGCGCGTTCGATCTCGGCTTCTCGAACGCCGTCGTCGAGCACGTCGCCGGCGGGCGCGACGGGCAGCGCCGCTTCGTGCATGAGCTCTGCCGTGTCGCGCAGCGCGTATTCGTGACGACGCCGAATCGCTTCTTCCCGGTGGAGGTGCACACGCTGCTGCCGTTCGTGCACTGGCTGCCCGCAGGTGTACGCGAGCGGTTGATCCCGTTCGACGACGTGCTCGACCCGCTCGGCCCGAAGGCGCTCGCGGCGCTCTTTCCTTACAGCGTGCGTGTAATCAACACCGGCATGACGCTGATCGCAGTCGGGCCCGAATGAGCCGCCGCCCGGTCTGGGCCCTGCACGTCCTCATCGTCGGGCTCGCGCTGCACAACCTCGTGATGGCGCTCCTCTGGCGCGCAGGCGTGCGCGGAGCCGCGCTCAGCGCCCTCTCGGCGTGGAAGGACGTGCTGCTGCTCGTCGCGCTCGTCCTCGTCGTGCGCCGCATCCGCCTCGGCTCGACGGCCGTCGACTGGCTCGCGCTCGCGTTCGGCGCCCTGATCGTTCTCTACGGCCTCCTGCCGCAGTCGTGGCTCGGCGGCGACGCGACGCACAGGGGCGTTCTCTACGCCGCTCGGCACGACCTGCTGCCGGTCGGCGCCTACTTCCTCGGGCGCGGGCTCGAGCTGACCGACCGCGAGCGCGCGCGTCTCTGCCACACCGTGCTCGTGACGGCGGCGGTCGTGGCGGCGTTCGGGCTCGTCGACGTGTACGCGGTGCCGCTCTCGTTCTGGCGTCACACGTCCGGCTGGTTCTCCGCGCAGCTCGGCCTGACCTATCACGGCCTGTCCGGCCTGCCGGAGAACTTCGTCTACAACGCCGGGAACGGTGTCGTCTACCGGCGGCTGACCTCGACGTTTCTCTCTCCGCTCGCGACAAGCTACCTGCTCGTGGTCGCGCTGCTCTTCGTGCCGCTGCGACGCGCGTGGGGCCCGCCGCTCGTGGTGCTGCTCTTCGCGGCGCTCCTGTGGACGCACACGCGTTCCGCGCTGCTCGCGCTGGTCGTCGCGCTGCTAGTGATCGCTCTCGCGCGCCGCTCGCCACGGCCGCTCCTCTTTGCGCTCGCCGTCGCGCTCGTCGGGCTCGCGTTCGTCGAGAGCTACGGCCACGTCGCGCCGCGCACGCACTTCACGGCTGCGGAGCTCAGGGTGCAGGAGCGGCACGCCGCTTCGCATCCGCAGGCGTCGCACGACGCGACGAGCGCGAACGAGGCGTCGACGAGCGAGCACCTGACGTCGTTGCGCGACGGCGCCCGCACGGTCGTGCACCACCCGTGGGGGTTCGGCCTCGGCAACTCGGGTGTCACGGCCGAGCGCACGAAGGTGGCGCCGAAGGCCGGTGAGTCGACCTACACCGAGCTGGGCGTGGAGGCGGGCCTCATCGGCGGGCTCGCATTCGTCGTGTGGTCGCTCGCGCTCCTGCGTGCCACCGTGCGCCGGCGCGTGTGGCTCGGCGCGGCGCTCGCGGCGGTGCTCGCGATCGGGCTCCAGACCGACGTGATCGGCGTCCCGTGGATCGCCGTCGCCGTCTGGTCGCTCGCCGGCGACTCGGCGTAACGCGTCGAAGACGCGCGGATGTGTGACGGAAGTGCATCAGTTGTGTGCCGGTCCGAAAAGGACACTTGCGCGCCGAGCGCGCCGCCGTACCGTGGATCGCATGCGTCTTTCCGTGATCGAGATCGGCCTGCTCGGGCTCGCCGTGCTCGTCGCGGCGACCGCGCTCCCGCGTTGCTCCGGCCCGGCCAAGCCCCCTGCCGTGCGCGCGAGCTGGACGCTGACACCCGGCGTGCTCAACCTCGCCGTCACGCAGCGCTCGCTCGCGCAGACCGTGTGCAAGCGCGGCTGGACGCGCACCATCCGGCCACCGGTTTCCTATACGAACGCGCTCAAGCTGCGCCAGCTCCGGCAGTACCGGCTGCGCGGGCCTCCAGCAGCGTTCCAGGAGGACCATCTGATCAGCCTCGAGCTGGGCGGCAACCCCACGGATCCACGCAACCTGTGGCCCGAGCCGTACCCGCGGGCATCGGCGGTCGACCAGATCGAGAACGACCTCAACCACCAAGTCTGCGCGGGGTCGCTCACGCTCGCGCAGGCGCAGGCGCGCGAGTCGGCGCTCAAGCACACGGCGGGGTGAGCTCGGCGGCGAGCCGAGCGAGGAGTGCCTGGAGCTGCGCCCGTTCGGCGGGCGACAGCGTGGCGACGGCGGGCTCGAACGCGCCGGCGACGCGCGCATGCCGCTCCTCGAACTGCGTGCGGCCGGCGTGCGTGACGTCGAGCCGAACCGCGCGCCGGTCGTCGGGATCCGGGAGGCGCTCGACCAGGTCGAGCTCGACGAGCGCATCCACGGCTCGGCTCGCGGTCGGTGCGGTGACGCCGAGGCGCAGCGCGAGATCGTTGAGGCGCAGTGGGCCCCCCGATGCCAGCTCGAAGAGCGCGAGGCGCTGCGTCGAGGTCAAGGCCGGCCCGTCGTCGGGGCCGCCGGTGATGCGCGTCAGGTGTCTGATCAGCACGCCGAACGCGTCGAGCAGCGCCTGCGCGTCCTTGTTGACCCGGCCCATGTCCCTTGATTATTGCACGGCGCAATAGTTGTGCTGCGTTGCTAGTCTTCCGCGATGACGAGTGAAGGAGCACCGGAGCGGCAGCAGAGCGTCCGCATGATCTTCGGCGCGCTGATGCTGGTGCTGCTCCTCGCGTCGCTCGACCAGACGATCGTCTCGACGGCGCTGCCGACGATCGTCGGCGACCTCGGCGGCCTCGCCCATCTCTCGTGGGTCGTGACCGCCTACCTGCTCGCCTCCACGATCGCAGGCCCCCTCTACGGCAAGCTCGGCGACCTCCACGGCCGCAAGACCGTGCTTCAGGCCGCGATCGTCATCTTCCTGATCGGCTCTGCGCTCTGCGGGATCAGCCAGAGCATGTTCCAGCTCATCGCCTTCCGGACGCTGCAGGGGCTCGGCGCCGGCGGGCTGATGGTCGTCACCCTCGCGGTGATCGGCGACGTGATCGCGCCCAGCGAGCGCGGCAAGTACCAGGGCTACTTCGGCGGCGTCTTCGGCGTCTCCACCGTGATCGGGCCGCTGCTCGGCGGCTTCTTCGTCGACAACCTCTCGTGGCGCTGGATCTTCTACGTCAACATCCCGGTCGGCGCAGCGGCGCTGACGATGATCGCGCTCGCGTTTCACCCGCATGCGATGCGCCGCAAGCACGGGATGGACTACCTCGGCGCGGCGCTGCTCGCGGGAACGCTCGCGTCGGTCGTCCTCTTCACGAGCCTGGGCGGCACGACCTGGTCGTGGGGCTCGTCCGAGGTAATCGGGCTCATCGTCGCGAGCGTGATCCTGCTGCCGCTCTTCCTGCTCGTCGAGCGCCGCGCGTCGGAGCCGATCATGCCGCTCACGCTCTTCCGCAACCACACCTTCTCGGTGACGAGCGCGGTCGGCTTCATTGTCGGCTTCGCGCTCTTCGGCGCGATCACCTACCTGCCGCTCTACCTGCAGGTGACGAAGGGATCGAGCCCGACGAGGTCCGGCCTCCAGCTCCTGCCGTTGATGGCCGGCGTTCTCGTCACGTCGATCACGAGTGGTCAGTTGATCTCGCGTTTCGGCCGGTATCGCATGTTCCCGATCGTGGGCACCGGCGTGATGACGGTCTCGATGGCCCTGCTCTCGCTGCTCCATGCCGACACGAGCGTCTGGTTCGCCGCGCTCTACGCCGCGATTCTCGGGCTCGGCCTCGGGATGGTGATGCAGGTGCTCGTGCTCGCGGTACAGAACTCGGTCGATCCTGCCGTGATGGGTGTCGCGACGAGCGGGTCGACGCTGTTCCGCCAGGTCGGCGGCTCGATCGGCGTCGCCCTCTTCGGGACGATCTTCGCGAATCGCGTGCGCGTCGAGCTTGCGCACCGCCTTCCTGCCGGCACGCACGTCCCGAAGACGATCAACCCGGCCGGCATCAGGCACCTGCCGCCCCGAGCGCACGACGCGTTCGCGCAGGCGTTCAGCGCGGCGCTCCACCCGGTGTTCCTCACGGCCGCGGCGGTGTCACTCGTTGCCTTCGCGCTCACGTGGCTGCTGCGTGAGCAGCCGCTGCGCACGCGCGCGCAGGCGAGCGACACGATCCCCGTGCCAGGCGAGCACGATGCGCCCGCCGGGCTCGCAGTGCAACACCGCTACTAGCTTGATGTGAGATTCTGCGCACGCCTCACGTCAAGCCTCTGCACTTCTTAGGGCTCTCTCAGGCGCGGCTGATTAGCTCAGCTCGATGTTCTACGTGCGCTACCTCCGCAACGAGCTCGTTCGCAGGCGCACGCGCACGATCATCACGCTGCTCGGGCTCGGGATCGGTGTCGCGCTCGTGATCGTCATCTCCGGTCTTTCGAGTGGACTCGATCACGCGCAGCGAAAGACCCTCGACCCGCTCGCCGGGATCGGCACCGACCTGACGGTGACCCTCGCGCCGCAGCAGGACCAGGGCGGTTTCGCCGGACCTGGCGGGGGCGGTGGGAACCGCGACCTCGTGCAGGCGAACCTCTCCGTCGTCACCGACCTGTCGAAGCTCGGCAAGCCGGGTCAGCATTTCGTGCACGACTTCTTCCTGCCGGGCACGCAACTGACGTTCCAGCAGACGGCGGCGAAGCAGATCGCGGCGATCGCCGGAGTCGCGCAGGTGACGCAGGGCCTGACGCTGCTCGCCGAGCATCAGGAGGGGATCGTCCCGGAGATCGTCGCGACGACGAAGACCGGCGGCCAGACCTTCAGCTTCAACCGCAACCTGCCGCGCCCGACGGCCGCCCAGTTCCAGGCGATGCAGGCGTGCTTCCAGAAGCTCAACCCGCAGGGGTCGGCGAACGGCGGCGGCGGAACGCGGAGCGGCGGTTTCGGGTCGCGGAGCGGGCGCAGCGGCTCGTTCGGCGCCGAACGGGGCGCGTTCACGAAGTGCCTCCCGAAGAGCCTGCAGCGCGTGCGCACCCGCTTCACGACGCCGCGGCAGACGCTCAGGCAGGTGCTGAACCCGCCGCAGACGAACATCAAGTCGACCGCGTACACGATCGGCGGCGTCGACCAGACGCATCCGTCGATGGGCGTCGTGACGACCTCGCAGGTGACGAAGGGGCGCTTCCTCGCAGCGTCGGGCGGGCGCGAGGCGCTGATCGCGGCTACCTATGCTGCGAAGCATTCGCTGCAGGTCGGCTCGAAGCTCGACCTGAACGGCACCTCCTTCACGGTCGTCGGCCTCGTCAGCCCGCCGCTCGGCGGTCAGAGCGCCGATGTCTACCTGCCGCTGAAGCAGCTGCAGAC
>JAICTB010000235.1 GCA_025936595.1 Thermoleophilia bacterium
CGGCAAGAAGCTGCTCTTCATGGGTGGAGAGCTGGGGGAGTGGGAGGAGTGGAACGCGGAGGGCTCGCTCCACTGGAACCTGCTCGAGAGCGCGGAGCACCAAGGGATCCAGGCGCTGGTGCGCGACCTGAACGGCGTCTACCGCTCCACGCCGGCCCTCTGGGAGCTCGACTTCGATCCCGCCGGCTTCCGCTGGCTCGAGGCGAACGACGCCGCGAACAACGTCCTCGCGTTTGCGCGCGTCGGCGAGGGGGACTCGCCCCCCATGGTGTGCGTTCTCAACCTGTCGCCCGTGCCGCGCCACGACTACCGCGTCGGGATGCCCGTCTGCTGCCGCTGGCGTGAGGTGCTCAACACCGACTCGGCCTTCTACGGCGGCAGTGGCGTCGGCAACCTGGGCGGGGTGGAGGCAGAGGCGGTGCCCTGGCACGAGCAGCCGTTCTCCGCCACGCTGACGCTGCCGCCGCTCGGCGCCGTCTGGCTCGTCCCGGAGTAGCCGGAGTGCGTCGGCTCGGAGCCGTGCCGTGCGGGGACGGCGCGGCGGACCTGTGCGTCTGGGCACCCCACGCGCAGGCGGTGTCCGTCCGCTCGGGCGAGGAGGTCGCGCTCGACCGTGAGGGCGAGTGCTGGGTCGGCACGTTCAGCGGCGACGACTACCGGCTCGTGGTGGACGGCGAAGCGCGGCCCGATCCCTGCTCGCGCTGGCAACCAGACGGCGTGGCCGGCCCGTCGCGCCTCCTCGACAGCGGTGCCTTCCAATGGAGCGACGACGGCTGGGAGGGCCTCACCCTCGAGGAGCTCGTCATCTACGAGCTGCACGTCGGGACCTTCAGCGAGGAGGGCACGTTCGACGGCGTCGTCCCGCGCCTGCGCGCCCTGCGCGAGCTCGGCGTGACCGCGCTCGAGCTCATGCCGGTCGCGACCTTCCCCGGCGACCGAGGGTGGGGCTACGACGGCCTCTACACCTTCGCCGTCCACCCGGCCTACGGCGGCCCGCACGGGCTCGCTCGCCTCGTGGACGCCGCGCACGCCGAGGGGCTGGGCGTGATCCTCGACGTCGTCTACAACCACGTCGGCCCCGGGAACGAGGCGCTTACGGCGTTCGGTCCGTACTTCACCGACCGGCACGAGACGTTCTGGGGCGACGCGCTCGACTACGCGCAGCGCGGCGTGCGGGAATGGGCGATCCAGAACGCCGAGCAGTGGGTGCGGGACTTCCACGTCGACGGGCTGCGCCTCGACGCGGTGCATGCGATCCTCGACGACTCGCCGCTCCACCTCTGTGCCGAGCTGAAGCAGCGGGTCGGGGAGGCGCTCGTCATCTCGGAGATGGAGGTGGGCGACTGGCGGCCGATCGACGAATGGGGCCACGACGCACAGTGGGCCGACCGCTCGCACCACGAGCTGCACGTCCTCCTCACCGGAGAACGCGACGGCTACTACGCCGACTACGGCTCGGTCGCCTCGCTCGCGGAGGATCTCGCCGGCCGCGGGCACGACCCCCACAGGCTCGTCGTCTGCGCACAGAACCACGACCAGGTCGGGAACCGCGCCCTCGGCGACCGCCTCCCCGAGGACGCGCTGCGGGTCGCCGCGGCCGTCACGCTCTTCTCTCCGTGCACGCCGCTGCTTTTCATGGGCGAGGAATGGCTCGAGTCGGCGCCGTTCCAGTTCTTCACCGACCACATCGACCCGGCGATCGCCGAGGCGACGCGAGAGGGACGGCGCCGCGAGTTCGCCGACTTCGCCTCGTTCTCCGGCGAGGAGGTGCCGGACCCGCAGGCGATCGAGACGTTCCTCCGCTCGAAGCTGCAGCCCCGGGAGCCGGATCCGCTCTACCGTGAGCTGCTCGCGGCACGCCGCGATCTGCCCCGCGAGCTCGAGGGCGAGGCGGACGAGCGAGCAAAGGTCTTGACCCTCCGGCGCGGCGGCGCGACGCTCGTCGCCGACTTCACCAACCGCCGCGTGGAATTCTCCCGCGGATGAGGGTCTGGACGGGCAAGCCGTACCCGCTGGGCGCCGCGTGGGACGGCGAGGGGACGAACTTCTCGCTCTTCTCCGAGCACGCCGACCGCGTCGAGCTGTGCCTGTTCGACGGTGACCGCGAGACGCGCGTCGAGCTCCATGACGTGACCGCGCACAACTGGCACTGCTACCTCCCCGGCACCGGCCCGGGCCAGCGGTACGGCTACCGCGTCCACGGGCCGTACGACCCGGCGTCCGGGCACCGCTTCAACCCGAACAAGCTGCTGATCGACCCGTACGCGAAGGCGATCGAGGGGCCGGTCGAGTGGGACCGGGCCAACGTCCTCCCGTACGTGCCGAGCACGGACGAGGACGCCGACCTCGAGCTCGACGACGAGGACGACGCCGACGCCATCCCCAAGAGCGTCGTGGTCGACCCGTCCTTCGACTGGGAGGACGACCGCCCGCCGGAGACCGCCTGGAACGACACGGTGATCTACGAGGTGCACGTGAAGGGCTTCACGCAGCGGCACGCCGAGGTCCGCGACGACCTGCGGGGAACCTACGCGGGCCTCGCCTCGGAGCCGGCGCTCGCATACTTTCGGGCGCTCGGCGTCACCGCGGTCGAGCTGCTCCCCATCCACCACATCGCCGACGAGGGCTTCCTCCACGACCGCGAGCTTTCGAACTACTGGGGCTATTCCTCGATCGGGTACCTCGCGCCGCACGCCCTGTACGCCGCGACCGGCACCCACGGCGAACAGGTGCGGGAGTTCAAGGGGATGGTGAAAGCCCTGCACGGAGCGGGCATCGAGGTGATCCTGGACGTCGTGTACAACCACACCGCCGAGGGGAACCACCTGGGGCCGATGCTCTCCTTCCGCGGGCTCGACAACCGCAGCTACTACCGGCTGATGCCCGACGACCCGCGGTTCTACATGGACTTCACGGGCACCGGCAACTCGCTCAATCCCGTCCACCCGTCGGTGCTGCGGCTGATCATGGACTCGCTCCGCTACTGGGTGCTCGAGTGCCGCGTCGACGGCTTCCGCTTCGACCTCGCGTCGGCACTCGCGCGCGAGTTCTACGACGTCGACCGGCTCTCGGCCTTCTTCGACACGATCCACCAGGACCCGGTGCTGTCG
This sequence comes from Thermoleophilia bacterium, assembly GCA_025936595.1. Lineage (GTDB taxonomy): Bacteria > Actinomycetota > Thermoleophilia > Gaiellales > Gaiellaceae > PALSA-600. The sequence continues at coordinate 3,111 of JAICTB010000235.1, forward strand.
CAGGTGAAGCTGATCGCCGAGCCGTGGGACGTCGGGCCGGGCGGCTACCAGGTCGGCAACTTCCCCGTGCTCTGGGCCGAGTGGAACGGGAAGTACCGGGACTCGGTGCGCGACTTCTGGCGCGGCCAGGCTAACGTCGGTGAGTTCGCGCAGCGCTTCACCGGCTCCTCCGATCTCTACGGCGAGGACGGCCGCGCTCCGTTCGCCTCCATCAACTTCGTCACCGCCCACGACGGCTTCACGCTGCGCGACCTCGTCTCCTACAACGACAAGCACAACGAGGCGAACGGCGAGGACAACCGAGACGGCACCGACGACAACCGCTCGTGGAACCTCGGTGTCGAGGGGGCGACCGACGATCCGAACGTGCTTGCGCTGCGTGCGCGGCAGCAGCGGAACTTTCTCGCGACGCTGCTCCTCTCGCAGGGGGTGCCGATGCTGCTCGGCGGCGACGAGCTCGGGCGC
>JAICTB010000092.1 GCA_025936595.1 Thermoleophilia bacterium
AAGGTGGGTGGAGGACCGCTGATGGCGAGGCTCCGGTTCTTCGGCGGAGTGGGCGTGATCGGTGCGACGAAGGTCGTCGTCGAGCAGGACGGCTGGCGCGTCGTGCTCGACATGGGCGCCGACATACCGGGCCGCGAAGGGCTCGTCCGCACGCCGGCGATCCTCCCTCCCGGAACCGAGCTGCGCGCGCGGCTCCGCCTCGGCGAGGCGCCTGCGATCGAGCGTCTCTTCCGGCCGGAGGCCGTCGAAGGAACCGGCCTCGCGGGCGGCTACGACGGGCGCACCGCGCTCTTCCTCACGCACGCGCACATCGACCACGTCGGTCTGGTCGGCTGGGTCGACCCCGCGGTGCCGGCGTACGCCGCCGAGGAGACCGTCCGCATGATCGACGCGCTCGAGGAGGCTGGCCAGGGCCACGAAGGTGGGCGGCCCTCGGTCGAGCCGATGCCCGAGGGCGAGCCGGTCGATGTCGGCCCGCTGCGAGTCGAGCGCTGGCGCGTCGACCACGACATTCCCGGGGCGTCCGGCTACCTCGTGCATACCGAGGACGGCGTCGTCGCGTACTCGGGCGACCTGCGCCTGCACGGCCGCCACCCGGAGCTGACCGAGCGCTTCGCGTCGAAAGCGAGGGGCGCGGCGGCGCTCGTGATGGAGGGGACGACGCTCTCCGGCGACCCCCGGAACGGAGTGCGGCCGGAGGCGAGCGTCGATGAGGCGTTCGACGCCGAGCTCGGGCGCGTGCCGGGCCTCGTCCTGATGAGCATCTACCCACGCGACATCGAGCGGCTGACCGCGTTCGCCGCGATCGCGGCGCGGCACGGCCGGCGCATCCTCTGGCCGAAGGCGACAGCTGCGTTCCTGCGCGCCTGGGGTCTCGACGACGTGCACGAGCTCGACGTCGAGCAGGTGCTCGCGGATCCGTCGCGGTATGTGGTCCAGCTCGCGGTGAACGAACTCGGCACGCTGCTTGAACTGCCCGTCGGGCCGGGGTCGGTGTTCTTGCACGCGAACGGTGAGCCACTCGGCCCGTTCCAGGCGGGATGGGACCTGCTGCAGCAGTGGCTCGCTCGGCTGCAGGTGCCGTTCACGGTGATCGGCACGAGCGGCCACGCGATGCCCCATGATCTGCATCGCATCCTCGAGATCGTGCAGGCGAACGTTCTCTTCCCGTTGCACACGACCGACCCGTACCGGCTGCTGCCGCCTCCCGGCACATTGCGCGTACTCGCCGAGTACGGTCGCTGGTACGACGTCGCGCGCGGCACGACGCACTTCGATGCCGCTCCCGCGCGCGAGCCGGCGAAGCGCGGCATCGTCTGCGTCGATCTCGACTCGACGCTGTGCGACACGAGCCACCGGCACCATCTCGTCCTGCCGGGTGAAGAGCGTCCGAACACGGATTGGGTCGCGTACTCGCTCGCCTGCTCGGACGACGCACCGATCCCCGGCACCTGCCGGCTCGTGCGCTTGCTGTCGGCGCATTACCGGATCGTGATCGTGAGCTCGCGTGACGAGCAGTCACGCTCGCTCACCGAGGCGTGGCTCACCGAGCAGGACGTCCCATTCGACGAGCTGATCCTCGGCGGCGTCGACGGAGCACCCGCGGGACTCGCCGAGTTCAAGGTCCACCACGTCGGTGCGCTACTCGCGCGCGGCGAGAACGTCGCGCTCGTGATCGACGACATGCCCGGGCTGCCGGCGGCGATGGCGCCGCTCGGCGTGCCGGTGCTCACCGTGCGCCCGCCCTACGACGAAGCGAGCTCCACGCACACGCTGGTCCCGGGCGCTGTCCCGTGAAAGCGATCGTCCTCGAGCAGGTGACGAAGCGGTTCGCAGGCGGCGTCGTCGCCGTCGACGGCGTCGAGCTCACCGTCGACGACGGCGAGTTCATGGTGCTCGTCGGGCCGTCGGGTTGCGGCAAGACGACGCTGCTGCGCATGATCGCCGGGCTCGAGGACGTCTCGGACGGGACGATCAAGATCGGCGACCGTGACGTCACCGACGTCGCCGCGCGCGACCGCGACGTCGCGATGGTCTTCCAGAACTACGCGCTCTACCCGCACATGACCGCGCGCCAGAACCTCGGCTACGGCATCCGGATGCGCAAGACGCCGAAGGGCGAGATCAATCGCAGGGTGGGGGAGGTCGCGCGCATGCTCGGGCTCGACGAGCTGCTCGACCGCCGGCCCGCAGCGCTCTCGGGCGGACAGCGGCAGCGTGTCGCGATGGGTCGCGCGATCGTGCGCGAGCCGGCCGCGTTCCTGATGGACGAGCCGCTCTCGAACCTCGACGCGAAGCTCCGCGTCGACATGCGCGCGCAGCTCGCGCGGCTGCACGACCGGCTCGGGATCACGACGGTGTACGTGACGCACGACCAGGTCGAGGCGATGACGCTCGGCCACCGTGTCGCGGTGATGCGCGACGGCCGGATCCAGCAGGTCGACGAGCCTCAGGCGCTGTACCGCGTGCCGGCGAACCTGTTCGTCGGCGCGTTCATCGGCTCGCCGTCGATGAACCTCGTCGAGGCGACGCTCGACGGCGACACCGTGTCGTTCGCCGGCCACACGATCCCGCTCCACCGCGCGTGTCGCCCGGCGCGTCCGTCCGGCGACCGCGTGATCCTCGGCATTCGCCCGGAGATGTTCGAGGACGCGGCGTTCGCGGAGTCCGGCCTGCCGCAGTTCGACGTCGAGGTCTCGGTTCTCGAGGAGCTCGGCTCCGACGTGCACGTGATCTTCCCCGTCGAGGCGCCACGCGTCGACGTCTCGGAGGTGCGCGCGGCGCGCGAGGGCGATGAGGACGTCCTCGCCGCCGACGAGGCGATGCTCTTCAACGCGCGGGTCGACCCGCGCACGCGTGCGCGACGCGGCTCGCCGCTGCGCCTGGCCGTCGATCCAGCACGGCTCCACTTCTTCGACGCCGAGACCGGGGAAAGCCTCGTCGGCGCGTGAAGGTGCCTAAATTCGGGTGTCGTCGAGCACGAGCGTGCCGCCCGGGAGAAGCGCGTCATGCAGTTGCGTGACGGCCCGGATGTCCTGTTCGCGGGTGGTGCCGAGACCGAGTACGCCGCTGCAGACAATCGCCGCGTAGCGTCGCGGCGGGTCGAGATCATGCAGCGCCGATACCCACAGGGTGGCGTCCGGCGCCCGACGTCGACAGCGCTCGATCATGTCGGCGGATGCGTCGCACCCGTCGACATCGAGCCCTTGGATGCGGAGCGGGGCGAGGAGCCTTCCGGCGCCACAGCCTGCGTCGAGGACGGGGCTACGGAGGTGTTTCCGGTACAGGTCGAGCTCGGGCGCGTCGAGGTTGACGGTCGCCCAGTAGTCGGCGACGAGACCGTGGTGCCAGGTGCTCGGGGCGTGCACGACCCACTCCTTCGTATGGAGACGAACGATAACCGTGACCAGGATCTTCCACGCGAAGGTCTGCATCCCCGTCGCGCCGCCACCGGCAGCAGTGCCGACACGACGTCCGTGAGGCGGGGCGCTCGACCACCGGTAAGGTCCGCTGGATGGAACGGAAGGTCGCGACGGTTGTCTTCGTCGACCTCGTGGACTCGACCGGACTGGTTGCGGGAGCGGATCCGGAGGTCGTGCGCAGACGCGTGAGCAGCTATTTCGGCCAGGTGTCCGGCACGATCGAGCGGCACGGCGGCACCGTCGAGAAGTTCGCCGGCGACGCGGTGATGGCCGCGTTCGGAATCCCGGTGGCTCACGAGGACGATGCGGAGCGGGCGCTCCGGGCGGCGCTCGAGATCGTTCCCGAGGTCGAGGCGCTCGGGCTTTCCGTCCGGGTCGGCGTCGAGTCGGGTGAGGTCGTCGTCGAAGGCGCCGACTCGACGTTCGCGACCGGCGAGGCCGTGAATCTCGCGGCGCGGCTGCAGCAGGCGGCCGAGCCGGGCCAGGTCCTCCTCGGTCAGACGGCGAGGCGGCTTGCGGCAGGAGCGGTGGAGGTCGAGAGCTCCGGGCCGATCGAGGTCAAGGGCTGGCCCGAGCCGCTGTGGACGTGGCGGGCACTGCGAGTCCACGACGCGACGCGGCTTCCCGCCGCACCGTTCGTCGGCCGCGAAGCGGAGCTGGAGCTGCTCGCGAACTCGTTCCGGCGTGCGACGCGGAATCGCGTCGCGCAGTTGGTGACCGTGTTCGGCGAGCCGGGGCTCGGCAAGACCCGGCTCGTCACGGAGTTCGTCGACGGGCTCGAGCGGGCAACGATTCTCTCGGGACGGGCGCTGCCCTACGGCGAGGGGGTGACCTACTGGCCGCTTGCGTCGATGATCAAGGCGAGCGCCGGGATCACCGACGACGATCCCGCGAGCGAGTCGTTCGAGAAGCTCCGCCGCTCGTGCGAGAGCGAGGCCGTGGCCGATCTGCTGGCGATCGCGCTCGGAGTACTCGGGGCGGCCGAAGGCGAGCGAACAACCGATGAGCTGACGTGGGCGGTGTTGCGTTGGGCCGAACAGCTCGCGGACCTGCAGCCGCTCGTGCTCGTGTTCGAGGATGTCCACTGGGCGGAGGACCCGCTCCTCGACCTGATCGAGCATCTCGCGCGTTCGCTTCGGAACGTGCCGGCGCTGATCGTCGCCGTCGCCCGGCCCGATCTGCTCGACACGCGGCCTTCCTGGGGAGGCGGCATTCGGCGTGCGTCCGCGATCGAGCTCGACCCGCTCGACGATCGCGAGTGCGAAGAGCTGGCGGACGCCCTCCTCGCGGGCAGCGACGTGCCTTCGGCGCAGCGGGCGCTCGTGCTCGAGCGAGCGGAAGGCAATCCGCTCTTCGTCGAGGAGATCGCGCGCATGTTCCGCGAGGGCGATGGGCCAGACCGCCTGCCCGACAGCGTGCAGGCGTTGATCGCGGCGCGGATCGACCGGTTGGGTCCCGACGAGAAGCGGACCCTGCAGACCGCGGCTCTCATTGGGCGAGTCTTCTGGCTTGGTGCGCTCGCGAGGCTCGTGCCGGATCTTCACGTCGAGTCCCTGCTCGAGCTGTTGATCGACCGCGAGTTCGTCGTACCCGAGGAGCGTTCCGGCATTTCCGGCGATCGCGCATTTCGCTTCAAGCACGTGCTGATCCGCGACGTCGCGTACAGCGGCATCAGCAAGGCGCTTCGGGCGCAGGAGCACGAAGCGTTCGCGAAGTGGATCGGCGAGCACGCCCGCGACGAGCTCGTGGGGATCCGTGCGCACCATCTCGATCAGGCGGCGCGCCTGATCGCCGAGCTTGACGGCTCGGTGCCGCAGGAGCTGACGCACGCGGCGGCAGCGGCGCTCGAGGAAACCGGGCACCGTGCCTTCCGCCGCGGCGCCTTCGTCGCTGCCCGCCGGACGTTGCTGCGTGCGATCGAGCTCGAGCCGAGCCCCGATCGGCGCTACCTCGCCGCGCGCGCGGCTTGGCGGCTGTCGGACGTGCCGACGGTGCGCGCCGAGGCAGAGGATGTCCTCGCAGACGCTCGTGCCGCCGGCCTCCCGGAGATCGAGGGTGGAGCGCTGATTCTCCTCGCCGACCTCGCCCTGCACGAAGACGGCAACGCCGACCGAGCTCACGATCTCGCGGACGAGGCGCTGGCGATCCTCCCAACCGACGAGCTGACGGGACTCTATGACGCGAACGCGCTGATCACGACGATCTTCTGGTGGCGCGGTGACGCTGCAGGCGCCACGCGCCACGGGGAGGCGATGCTCGAGCTCGCCCACAAGGCCGGCCGGGCCGATCTCGAGAGCCTGGCGCTGACACAGCTTGCGAGCGTGTCCGGCGTGCAAGGTGACACTGCACGGACGCTCGAGCTGCTGGAGCGTGCGCAGGCACTTGCCGGGTCGAGCGGCAGCCGCGAGGCGATGGGGTTTGCGCTCGCGGTCCGCGGACGCCACTGCCGCCCCGGCGACTCCGACCAGGCCGAGAGACTTCTGCTCGAGGCACTCGAGATCTTCCGCGAGACGGGCGCTGCGGGCCGCTACGGCTGGACGCTGTCCAACCTCGGAGCGGTCTACGTGGAGCGGGGCGAGCTTGCCTCCGCGGAGAAGGCTTTCCAGGAGGCGGTCAGCGGCCTGCGCAGGACGCACGAGCAGGGGTACCTCGTCGAGGCCGAGCGACAGCTTGCCGAGGTACTCCTTCGGCAGGGGAAGACCGATGAGGCGGAGCGCATCGTGACGGCGGCACAGCGTCGTGTCGGCCGCGACGACGTCTGGACGCGCGCGTCGATGCTGCACGCGTCGGGGCTCGTTCGTGCCGCGCAAGGCCGTCGGGATGAGGCATGCGAGGAGTTCTCGGCGGCGCTCGAGATCATCGAGCCGACGATGTACACGATCCTGGCGACCGAGATCCGCGCCTCTCTCGAGGCGCTTCGCGCCGGTGCCGATGCCATCGTCGAACGCGGCATTGTCCCCACGCGCCTGAAAGCCGAAGATCCCGCGTAGATATCTCTCAGGACAAGTAACACCGCGCCGCTCGCTGCAGCTCGACTACTGGGCCGGCGCGCGGCGACCTGACCCGCAGTCCGCCGCGGGCTCAGACGGTTGCGAGGCCGACGTAGTTCTCCGCCAGCGCCGTCGCCTGTGCGTGCGAGGTCGTCAGGTAGTGCAGCTGCGAACGCTGCAGCTGCAGGTCGAACGAGTCGCCGCCAGGCTGCAGGTGGAGCGTGGTCGTCATCCACCACGAGAAGTGCTCGCACCGCCAGACGCGCCGGAGGCAAGCGTCTGAATATGCGTCGAGCAGCACCTCGTCGCCGCGCTCGTAGAAGCGGATGAGCGCCTCGGCGAGCAGCCTCACGTCGTGGATCGCGAGGTTCAGTCCCTTCGCGCCCGTGGGCGGGACGATGTGCGCCGCGTCGCCTGCGAGGAAGAGCCTGCGGTGCCGCAGCGGCTCGCAGACGTAGCTGCGCATGCCGGTGACGCCCTTCTCGAGCACCGGCCCCTCCTGCAACGTCCAGCCGGCGACCGCCGTCCGGCGCTGGAGCTCCTCCCAGACACGGTCGTCGGGCCAGCGGTCGACGTCCTCGTCGTGATCGACCTGGAGGTAGTAGCGCGAGCGCGTCGGCGAGCGGAGAGAAAGGAGCGCGAAGCCCTGCTCGGTGTGCGCATAGACGAGCTCGTCGATCGAAGGCTCGACGTCGGCGAGGATGCCGAGCCAACCGTATGGGTACTCCCGCGTGAACTCGCGTAGAGCGCCCGCCGGGACGGACTCCCGGCAGACGCCGTGGAAGCCGTCGCAACCTGCGATCACGTCGCACTCGATCTCGTTTCCGGCATGCCGCACGATCCCCCGCTCGAGGTCGATGCTCTCCGCCGGAGTGTCGAAGAGCATCGGCAGCCCGCTCGCCTCCCTTGCCGCGATCAGGTCCTTCACGACCTCCGTCTGCCCGTAGATGACGATGCTCCGTCCGCCGGTGAGATCGCTGAGCGGGATGCGGTGCCGCTCTCCGTCGAACTGGAGCGAGATGCCGTGATGGACGATCCCCTCCCGATCGAGCCGCTCGGCGACGCCCGCTTCCCGAAGCAGGTCGACCGTCCCTTGCTCGAGCACTCCGGCGCGGATTCGCGCCTCGCAATACGCGCGGCTGCGCGACTCGAGGATCACCGACTCGATCCCCGCGTTCTCGAGCAGCCGCCCGAGCGTCAGACCGGCCGGACCGGCGCCGACGATTGCGACCTGCGTCCTCACGACGTCTCCTCGGCGAGTACCTCCTGTGCGATGGCGAAAGCGCGGTTCGCGGCAGGGACACCGCAGTAGATCGCAGCCTGCAGGAGCACCTCCTTGATCTCCTCCGGCGTGAGCCCGTTTCTGAGCGCGGCGCGGACATGCATCGCCAGCTCGTGGTGGTGCCCGAGCGCCGTCAGCGCGGTGAGCGTGATCGCGCTCCGCATGCGACGGTCGAGGCCCGGCCGCGTCCAGATCTCGCCCCACGCGTAGCGCGTGATCAGGTCCTGGAAGTCTGCCGTGAAAGGCGTCGTGCCTGCGAGCGCACGGTCGACGTGCTCGTCGCCGAGAACCTCGCGGCGCGCTTGCATCCCCTCGGCCCGGTGTTCGTCGTCGTTCATGACGCCTCCAGGTGTGCGAGCGCCGCGTCGGCGAACGCCTCGGGCCGTTCGAGGTTGGCGAGGTGCGCGGCGCCTTCGAGAACCGCGCCTCGCGCGCCCGGTATCCGCGCGACGAGCAGGTCGGTGTCCGCGGCGGGGATCGACTCGTCGTCGGCGCCTGCCACGACGAGGGTCGGCGCAGCGACCTCGGCGAGCCGGTTGCGAAAGTCCCAGCCCGCGACTGCCTGGCAGCAGCCGGCGTACCCCTC
>JAICTB010000280.1 GCA_025936595.1 Thermoleophilia bacterium
ATCTACTTCGGCGAGACGCCGGTCAACTCGAAGGCGTGCCCGATCATGAACAAGCTGTCCAAGGGCTCGTGCGCGCAGTACCACGCGAACGCGCCGCTCAAGTACTTCAAGCAGATCCACTTCTGGAAGACGCCGATCGCCGACTGCGGCAACGGCAAGAAGAACTGCATGGACTACACGAAGTGGCAGCAGGCCTGGACTCAGCTGAAGGGCTGAGCCGCGAGCCACGGCACGGAGCGCGCCGCCGTCTCGGCGGCGCGCTCTGGCGCCGGCGGTGGCTCAAGGGCCTGTCGCTCCTCGCACCACCGGTCCTCGCGTTTCTCGTCGTCTACGTCGCAGCGCTCGTTGCGCTCTTCATCTCGTCGCTCTGGACAGTCGACCCGTTCACGTCCGAGACGATCCACCACTGGACGTTCGACAACTTCCGCGAGCTTTGGCACGGCACGGTGTACCGGAACGTCGCGCTGCGCACGGTCACCGTCGCGGCAGCGGTGACGGTCACCGACGCGCTGATCGCATTTCCCTTTGCGTACTTCATGGCGCGCGTCGCGTCGCGGCGCACCCGCGCACTGCTCTTCGTGCTCGTGCTGCTCCCCCTCTGGGCCTCGTACCTCGCGCGTGTGTACGCGTGGCGGCTGATCCTCAACTCGCACGGTCTCCTCAACTGGTCGCTGCACGGAATCGGCCTGCCGCCCGCCAACATCGCGTACACGAACACGGCGATGTGGATCGTCTTCTCGTACATCTGGCTGCCGTTCATGATTCTGCCGGTCTACGCGTCGCTCGAGCGCATCCCCCACTCCTACATCGAGGCCTCGCGCGATCTCGGCGCAAAGGGATTCCGCACCCTGCGCACGGTGATCCTGCCGCTCGCGCTTCCTGGGATCGTCGCGGGCTCGATCTTCACGTTCTCGCTCACGCTCGGCGACTACATCACGCCCGTCCTGATCGGCGGCGCGTCGAGCCAGTTCATCGGGAACGTCGTCTACGACGCGGTCAACCAGTCGTCCAACCTGCCCTTCGGCGCGGCCTTCGCCGTCGTCCCGGTGCTCGTGATGGGCGTCTACCTCATGCTCGCGCGCCGGCTGGGCGCGTTCGACGCGCTGTGAGCGAGACGCGCGCGACACGCATCGGCCTCGGCGTCTGGGTCGCGCTCGTGCTCGCGTTCCTCTACGTCCCGATCGTCGTCATCTGCCTGTATGCGTTCAACCCGTCGAACATCCAGAGCTGGCCGATCGGCGGGCTGACGACGAAGTGGTTCTCGCCCGCGATCCACAACCCGGACATGCAGCAGGCGCTCTGGCTCTCGCTGAAGGCCGCGGCGCTCGCGACGCTGGTCGCGCTCGTCCTCGGATCGGCGGCGTCGTTCGGGGTGCACCGCTTCCGCTTCTTCGGACGCGAGTCGATCTCGTTCCTGCTCGTGCTGCCGATCGCGCTGCCCGGGATCATCACCGGCATGGCGCTGAACTCCTACTTCGTCTTCTGGAAGTTCAACTTCGGCCTGTGGACGATCGTGATCGGCCACGCGACCTTCTGCGTGGTCGTCGTCTACAACAACGTCATCGCGCGGCTGCGGCGCGTGCCCGGCTCGCTGACGGAGGCGTCGATGGACCTCGGCGCGGACGGCCTCCAGACGTTCCGCTACGTCACCTTCCCCACGATCTCGACCGCGCTCGTCTCGGGCGGACTGCTCGCATTCGCGCTGTCGTTCGACGAGGTGATCGTCACCACGTTCACAGCCGGCGCGCAGAACACGCTGCCGATCTGGATCTTCGGCCAGATCCGCCTGGGGCAGCAGCTGCCGCAGGTCAACGTCGTCGTCTTCCTCGTCCTTGCTGTGACCATCGTCCCTGTCGCCCTCGCGCAACGCCTGACGCGTGAGAGCGGGATCCTGCGTACCGAATAGGAGAGCAACATGGCAACCATGGAGATCCTCAACCCGGCAAGCGGCGAGTCGATCGGCGAC
>JAICTB010000284.1 GCA_025936595.1 Thermoleophilia bacterium
ATGAGCCCGAACATCGTCTCGCTCGGCGACATCTTCGACGACCTGCCGAAGACCGCGAGCCCGCTCTCGGTCTGGCTCGGCAAGGAGATCTCCGGCGCCGCCGTCTGGGCCGACCTCGCGCGCATGCCGCACATCCTCATCGCCGGCACCACCGGCTCGGGCAAGTCCGGCTGCATCAACGCGATCCTCACGTCGATCCTGCTGCGGGCCACGCCGGACGAGGTGCGGCTGATCCTGATCGACCCGAAGCGGATCGAGCTGAACTACTACGAGTCGATCCCGCATCTCCTGACGCCCGTCGTCTCGAGCCCGAAGGAGGCGGCCGCGGTGCTCCTGAACGTCGTCACCGAGATGGAGCGGCGCTACGAGCGGCTCAGTCAGGTGCGCGCGCGCAACCTGCCGGAGGCGAACCGCGCGTTCCGCAAGCGCGGGGAGGAGGAGCTGCCGTACCTGCTCGTCGTAATCGACGAGCTCGCCGACCTGATGATGGTCAGCCCGCAGGACGTGGAGGACTGCATCATCCGGCTGGCGCAGAAGTCGCGTGCCGTCGGCATCCACCTCGTGCTCGCGACGCAGCGCCCTTCGGTGGACGTGATCACCGGCATGATCAAGGCGAACGTCCCGTCGCGGATCGCCTTCGCCGTCTCCTCGCAGACGGACTCGCGTGTGATCCTCGACGCGAACGGCGCCGAGAGCCTGCTCGGCCAGGGCGACATGCTCTTCAAGCCGCTCGGCACCTCGCGGCTGCAGCGCGTCCAGGGCGCGTTCGTCACCGAGGACGAGGTGGCGCTGATCGTCGAGCAGGCGCGCGCGCAGCGAGAGCAGCGAGTCGACGAGAGCTATCTCACCGCGCCGCAGGTCTTCGCGGACGGGGTCGACGAGGAGAGCGGCGAGTTCGACCCGGACGAGGATCCGCTGCTCGACAAGGCGATCGAGGTGGTCGTCACCGCCCAGACCGCGTCGGTGAGCCTGATCCAGCGTCGGCTCCGTGTCGGCTACACGCGGGCGGGCCGGCTGATCGACATGCTCGAGCGGCGAGGGATCATCTCCCCGTACGAGGGCTCCAAGCCGCGCCGCGTCCTCGTCGCCGAACACGAGCTCGAGCGCGCGGGCGCAGCACCTCCCGCCTGAGCCTTATTTGGGGACGTCTGTAAAGGCGGCTAGGCTACGCCCGCTAGTCCCCCCAGCAAGAATCGGAAAACAGGAGGATTCATCCAAGTGAGGAAGCGTTGGCTCACGCTCGCGGCTCTGGCAGTCGCGACGGTGCTTCTCGCGTCGATGTTCGCCGCCATGCGCGGCAGCTCGGCGTCGGCAGCGCACAAGGCAGCCTTCGGCGCGTGTCTCGTGACCGACATCGGCGGGTTGAACGACAAGTCGTTCAACCATCTCGCCTTCGTCGGGCTCACGAGGGCCGAGAAGCACGGCATCAGAGGCCGCGTCATCCAGTCCAAGTCGGCCGCCGACTACATCCCGAACCTGAAGACGTGTGTCACCGCGGGATACGACATCACGATCGGCGTCGGCTTCCTGATGACCGACGCGATGGACGCCATCGCGTCGTCGTACAAGAGCAACAAGTTCGCGATCGTGGACGTCGACGTGACGACGATGAAGCACAAGCCGAAGAACGTCGAGGGCCTGCTCTTCAAGGAGCAGGAGGCGGGTTACCTCGTGGGCTACGCGGCAGGGCTCTGGGCGAAGACTCACGGCGGGAAGGCGATCGGCTCCGTCGGCGGACTGAAGATCCCGCCGGTCGACCGCTACATCGCGGGTTACCAGTTCGGTGCGAAGAAGGCCGATCCGGGCATCAAGACGCTGAACGACTACTCCCAGGACTTCGTCGCGCAGGCGAAGTGCAAGGAGAAGG
>JAICTB010000187.1 GCA_025936595.1 Thermoleophilia bacterium
CCAGCCATGTCGCCTGGCCGCGCTGCGCGGCACGAGGCTGTGTCCTCAGTCGCCCCGATAGCTTCGGCTATCGGGGCTCCCTGCGTCCTTGCCTCGCACCGCGCAGCGCACCCAGATCAACGGGCGTCATTGTGAGACAAGCTCCAGACACCGCATTCGGGTGTCTGACACCCCTGTAGAATCCTCTGTCGTTCAATCCACAGAGGGGGGATTCTCAGTGAGGAAATCGCACCCGCGGATCGCCGCGGCGTTCGTCATCGTGCTCGCGGTGGCGGCGATCGGCGTCGCAGCCGCCTTCGCCAAGGGCGGGCCCGGGAAGAAGGAAGGGCCGAAGGCGAACGGCCACGCGCTCAACCATGTCTTCCTGATCATGCTCGAGAACCACTCGCAGTCGAGCGTGATCGACGACGCGAACGCGCCGTTCATAACGTCGCTCGCTCACACCTACGCCATGGCCGCGAACTACTTCGGCGTGACTCACCCGAGCGAGCCGAACTACGTGGCCACCATCTCGGGCTCCAACTGGGGAGTGAACGACGACCAGCCGACAAACACCTACAACCACCTGAACATCGTCGACCAGCTCGAGCAGCACCACCTGACGTGGGCCGCGTACATGGAGTCGATGCCGTCCGCCGGCTTCACCGGCACGCAGTTCCCGGCGGACAACGCCCTCTACGTCAACAAGCACAACCCGTTCGTCCTGATGGACGACATCAGGACGGGGTCGAAGAGCCAGGAGCGGCTCGCGCACATCAAGCCGTACACGCAGTTCGCGGCCGACATGAAGGCGAGCCAGCTGCCGAACTTCGTCTGGATCACGCCGAACCAGTGCCACGACATGCACGGCGGCGTCTTCTCAAAGGTCGCGGCCGACGGCAGCGACGGCACGCCGTGCCCCTTCGGTTCGACGAAGGACGACCCGAACGACGCCTCGCTGAAGCAGAAGGCGGACGATTTCGTCAAGGGCGCCGTGACCACGATCATGTCGACCACTGCGTGGAAGACCGGCCGCACCGCGATCTTCATCGTCACCGACGAGAACGACTTCACCGGCAACTCGGCGACCGACGGCTGGGAGTCCGCCGAGGGTTGCTGTGACTCGCCGAATCTCGGCAAGGGCACACCGTTCCTCAAGTCGGACGGAACGCCGGACGGCAACGTCTGGCAGGGCGGCGTCTACGGCGGCGGCAAGATCCCCGCCATCGTGATGACCGCGAAGGGCAAGCGCGGCTACACGAGCCAGACGCCCTACAACCACTACTCGTTGCTCTCGACGCTCGAGTGGAACTGGAACCTGCCGACGATCGGGAACGCCTCCGACACCGTCAACGTCCAACCGATGACGGAGTTCTTCACCAAGTAGCACTGAAACTCGGGGCCGGGCTCCGGCTCGGCCCCGAGTACCCTTCGGAGCGATGCGCATCTGCCTGGTGACGCCGTTCGCGTGGTCGCAGCCGCACGACGTGAACGACCACGTCGCCGGCGTCGCCGGCGCGCTCCGCTCCTTCGGCCACCAGGTGACCGTGCTCGCGCCCTCGACACGCGCGGCCGACCTGCTCGCCGGCCGGCGCGCACTGGCGCGCGGCGAGGAGGCAGACGTGATCGCGCTCGGCCCCGCCGTCCCCGTGTCGCGGCGCTCGCAGCTCGGCGTCCCGGTCGGGGTGCAGGCGAACCTCCGCCAGGCGCTCGCGCAGGGGCGCTACGACGTGGTGCACGGCTTCGAGCCGGGGCTGCCGTCGCTCTCGTACCTCGCGCTGCGAGACGCGGACGCGTTCGCGGTCGCCACCTTCGTCTCCCCGAACCGGCTCGGGTACCCGCCCGCCCGCTCGCAGCGCGAAAAGCTTCTCGGGCGGATCGACGCTCTCGTCGCGCTCGCGGAGGACGTGCGGGTCGCGGCCGAGGAACGCTTTCCCGGCGACTACCGCGTGCTCTCCCCCGGCGTCGACACGAAAGTGTTCGCGCCGGATGAGAAGCAGAAGACGATCGTCGTCGAGCTGCGTCCGAACGAGCGCCTCGTCGCTCGGGGCGTCGTGCATGCGCTCCGCGAGCTACCGGGCTGGGACGCGCTGCTCCTCCGGACGCGCCCGCTGATCGGCCGCCCCGCGATTCCGCGCGACCTCGCACAGCGCGTCCACTTGCGCACCGCGCGCGACACTCCCGCACGGGCCGCGATCCTCAACCAGGCGGCGATCTTCGTTCCCGGCGTCGAAGGAGTGCGGCGCGTGACGCTCGAGGCGGCCGCGTCCGGTTGCGCGATCGTGCGCCCGCGCGGAATCGAGACCCAGCACGAGCTGGCTGCGGCGGCGACGGCGCGGCTCGCGGAGGACTGCGCGCTGCGCGAGCGCGAGGCGGCTGCCGCGCGCACGGAGGCCGAGACGCACACATTCGACCATGTCGCACGCGAGCTCGAGGAGGTGTACGCGGCGGTCGGGACGCGGCGGCGCAAGCGGCGCCAGGCGGAGCTGCTGGCCGATCACCCGTGGATCGTCGCCGACCTGCACATGCACACCTCGTGGTCGCACGACTGCTCGATCGATGCCGCGGAGCTCGTCGACCATGCCGAGGCGGAAGGCCTCGGCGCGATCGCGGTCACGGACCACAACGTCTTCGGCGGCGCCCTGGAGGCGCTCGATTACGCGCGCGGCCGCGAGCTCGTCGTGATCGCGGGCGAAGAGGTCAAGACTGCCGACCAGGGCGAGGTGATCGGCCTCTTCCTCGAGCGAGAGATACCGCGCGGCATGAGCTTCGGCGAGACGGTCACCGCGATCCGCGAGCAGGGCGGTCTCGTCTACGTGCCGCACCCGTTCGACCGACTGCACGCAATCCCGGACCCGCGCACGCTGCACCGGAACCTCGCCGACATCGACGTCCTCGAGGTCTACAACGCACGCCTGCTCTTCGAGGCCTACAACGACGAGGCGCTCCGCTTCGCGCGCAAGTACAACCTGACGATGGGCGCCGGCTCCGACGCCCACGTCCTCCAGGGGGTCGGCACGGGCGCGCTGCGGATGCGCGCCTTCCGCGATCCGGAAGAGTTCCTGCTCTCGCTGCGGACGGCCGAAATCCTGCGTCGGCCCAAGTCGCTCGCCTACCTCCAGTCGCTCAAGTGGGTGGCCCAGGTCACGGAACGGGTCCGCTAGGAAACGGCGCGGGCAGGACGAAGGACCCCTGAGCCGCGTGGCCTCCACCGTGACGACCGACGAGATCTATGAGCGCTACCTGCGCAAGGCGATCACCGAGATCAATCGCCTCTCGCATGAGCTTGCGCAGGCCGCCGACGGAGCCCCGACGGCGCTCCCGACCGGGCACCCGCTCGCGAACATCTTCCTGCTCAAGTTCGGCCCGCAGGCGCAGGAGCTGCAGGAGGGAGTCGCGTTCCACGGCCGCGCCGGGAACGCGCTGATCAAGTCGCTGCAGCGTCTCCACGTCGACCCGATGGAGGTCTACGGGACGAATTGCGTCAAGTTCGCGGGCTGCGACCTGACCGTGGCCGCCGGCTGGCTGCGCCGCGAGCTGCGAATCGTCGAGCCGAAGCTGGTCGTCGTGATGGGCGACGACGCTCTCGAGTTCCTGAACGGCATCGGGTTCCCCCTCTCCCAGCCGGTCGAGGCTAGGGTGGGCGACCTGCAGCGCTTCACGCCGACGATCGAGGCGCTCACCGTCCCCGACATCGATTCCGCTCTCGACGAGGCCCCTGCGAAGACCGCGTTTTGGAACGCCTTCAAGACCATCGGGCCCTGGTGGGCCGCGCTGCCGCCGTACTAGCGGGCCTGCTCGTCTACTACGAGACGTCGTCCCACTGGTGGGATGCGGGCCTCTGGTGGGACGTCGCCTGGATCGCGCTCGTTCTGATGCCGGCGGTGTTCGCGCTCGTCTACTTCGCGCTGCCGTTCCGGACGTCACGCGGGCTGCTGGCGGTGGGACTCGCGTTTGCGCTACTCGCCGCGGTGCTGACCATTGCCAACTTCGACGTCTTCGCGAACTTCGCGCGCCTCGGTGCGACGACATTCCTCGGCTTCTGGTTCCTCGGCTACTTCGAGACGGTCGCGTGGGTCGTGATCGTCGCGGCGATCATCCCGTGGGTCGACGCCTACTCGGTGTGGCGCGGGCCGACGAAGCAGATCGTCGCGCACCACGAGCACGTCTTCAGCGTGCTGTCGTTCGCGTTCCCCGTGCCGGGCCAGCATTCCGCCGCCAACCTCGGCGTGCCCGACCTCCTGTTCTTCGCGCTCTTCCTCGCCGCGTCGGCGCGGTTCGGCCTGCGTGTCGTGCCGACGTGGTTCGTGCTCGTCGCCGCACTCGGCGCGACGATCGCGCTGACGGTGTGGCTCGACCTGAACGGCCTCCCCGCGCTGCCCGGCGTGGCGATCGGCTTCCTGCTCCCGAACGCCGACCTCCTCTGGCGCAGGCTACGAGGGCAGCCCGGGATCGGTGACCGCACGGACGTAGCGGTCGGCCGATCGGCGGACGACACCTGAGCCGTCGCGCTCGACGAACCGGTCCCACCACGCGCCATAGATCGTGTCGAACGCAAACGGCGCGAGCGCCGCGGCGATCCGCTGGACGGTGGACGCCGGCAGGGGGATCAGGTTCGGGTACGAGTACATGAAGCTCACGTAGCGGCGATCCGGGATCACCTGGACGATGTCGCCGCTCAGGAGCGCGCCCCGCTCACCCCAGTGAAGCACCTGCCCGCCCTCGTAGTGGCCGCCGCAGCGGATCAGCGTCAGCCCCCCTCCCAACTCGCGGGTCTCGCCGTCCCAGA
>JAICTB010000048.1 GCA_025936595.1 Thermoleophilia bacterium
ATCTCTGCGACTACGCGCCGTTCGACGAGGACGTCCGCTTCATTCCCGGTCACGGCATGCGGGCGTTCGACACCGCATTCGGACGCATGGCGACGCTGATCTGCAACGACGCGTGGCAGCCGTTCCTGCCGTCGCTCGCGGTGCACGACGGCGCGGAGGTCCTGCTGATCCCGGCCGCGAGCTCGACGGCGGTGCCGGAAGCCGAGGCCTACTGGAACGAGTTGACCCGTTTCTACGCCCGGATGCTCGGGTGCTACGTCGTGTTCGTGAACCGGGTGGGGAGAGAGGACGGCGGCCTCACCTTCTGGGGCGGCTCGCACGTGGTCGACCCGCGGGGGGACGTTGTGGCGCAGGCGCCGCGGCTCGAGGAGTCGCTCGTGCTCGCGGAGATCGACCTGGAGCGCGTTGCGGAGCGCCGCCGCGAGCTGCCGCTCGCCGGGCTCCGCCCCGAGGTCCTGCGGAACGAGCTCGAGCGCCTCGGCACGGCAGGAGTCCGGTGACGCAGCCGCGTGGCAACCCGCCGCGGCCGATCGCCGTCGATGCCTTCACCCGCGAGGAGACGTATGCGGCGACACGGCTGCCGGTCGATCTCGCGTCGAGCCTGATTCCCGACGCCTATGTCTCCGAGCAGTTCCGCGAGCTCGAGCTCGAGCGCGTCTTCGCGAGGTCGTGGGTTCCGGTCTGCGTCACCGCCGAGGTCGCGGAGCCGGGCAGCTTCGTCGTCGCGACCGTCGCCGGGCGATCGTTGATTGTCTGCCGCGACCGCGACGGAGCGCTGCACGCGCACCACAACGTCTGCCGCCATCGTGGAACGCAGCTCGTCGCGGAGACGCACGGCCGGGTCGAGCGCTTCTTCCAGTGCCCCTACCACGCGTGGGCCTACGGGCTCGACGGGACGTGTCTCGGCACGCCGCTCTTCACGCCGGAGGCGGGCATCCCCGACGACCAGCGCGGCGCGTTCGACACGTCGGGCGTGACCGCGTTCGACAAGGCGGACTACGGCCTCCATCCGGCACGCGTCGCCGCCTGGGGCTGCCTCGTCTTCGTATGCCTCGACCCGGACGCGCCGAGCCTCGAGTCCGAGCTCGGCGACCTGCCCGCGCGCCTCGAGGGGTACCGCCTCGACGAGCAGCGGTTGCTACGGCGGGTCGATTACGAGATTGCGGCGAACTGGAAGCTCGTCGGCGAGAACTTCATGGAGTACTACCACCTGCCTTGGGTGCATCCCGGTCTCGTCAAGGTCTCGCCGCTGAAGGACCATCACCGCTGGCAGGGCGAGGGGATGTACGTCGGCTTCTGCACGTCGCCGATCGCCGCGAACACCGATGACGGCGGCTGGCAGGGGCTACCGGCGCTGCACTCGCTGGGCGAGAGCGACGCGACGAGCGCGCGCTTCGCGTGGCTCTTCCCGAACCTCGCGCTGAACGCGCTTCCGAACCACACCTTCGTGATGCTCACGCGCCCGACGGCGACCGGCCGCACCGAGGAGGCGACCTACCTCCTCGCGCATCCCGACGCGATCGCCGCCTCTGCAGATGCCGAGGCCGACGTCGACGCGCTGCTCGCGTTCTGGGACGAGGTGAATCGCGAGGACATCGGCATCGTCGAGCGCGTGCAGCTCGGCCTCGGCGACCCCGCGTTCACCGGCGGGCGGCTCTGTTACCGGTTCGAGGAGTCGGTGCACCGCTTCCAGAACATGGTCGTCGACCGCATGCTCGGCATCCGGCGCGTCCCGCCCGGCGACGAGGTGCCGCAGCGGCCGATGTTCGGCTGAAGGTCTATGATCCATCCCGTTCGTCCAAGCGGCGCCGGTCGACCAGGGAGCTAGAAGTGCCACACGCGTTCATGTCAATCGAAATGGGCTTCATGACCTATTCGGAGGGTATGACGCGTGGCGAAGCAAGAGCTCAACCTGGGAATCCTGGCGCATGTAGACGCCGGTAAGACAACTCTCACCGAACGGCTGCTGTACGAGGCCGGCGTGATCGACGAGATCGGCAGCGTCGATGCCGGGACGACGCAGACCGACACGCTGGCGCTCGAGCGGCAGCGCGGCATCACGATCAAGTCGGCCGTCGCGGCCTTCGCGGTCGGCAACGTGCATGTCAACCTGATCGACACCCCCGGGCACCCCGACTTTATCGCCGAGGTGGAACGCGTGCTGAGCGTGCTTGACGGCGCGATCCTCGTCGTCTCGGGCGTCGAGGGCGTGCAGCCGCAGACGCAGATCCTGATGCGGGCGCTCCAGCGCCTGCGCACGCCGACTCTCGTCTTCGTCAACAAGATGGATCGCACCGGCGCAGATGCCGGGCGCGCCCTCGGCTCGATCGCGCAGCGCCTGTCGGACGCCGTCGTCGCGGTCGGGCACTCGCTCGACGGCGACCCCGGTTTCAAGGCTCGTGTGGCGGAGCTGCTTGCGGAGCGGGACGAGTCGATCCTGTCGGCGTACGTCGAGAATCCCGCCGGCGTGTCGTCCCGTGTGCTGCGCTCCGCACTGGCGGATCAGACGAAGCGTGCGCTCGTGCATCCGGTGTTCTTCGGCTCCGCCGTCACCGGTGCGGGCGTGCGTCCGTTGATGGACGGCATCGCCGAGCTGCTGCCGGTCGCAGGGGGCGAGGCCGACGGCCCTCTCTCCGCCGCCGTCTTCAAGGTCGAGCGCGGCGCAGCCGGGGAGAAGATCGCGTACGTCCGGATGTTCTCGGGGCGGATCCAGGTGCGCGACCGGGTCAGCCTCGGCGACGAGCGAGAGAACAAGGTCACGGCGATCGCGGTCTTCGAGCGCGGCCCTGCCGTGCGACGCTCCTCGGTCTCTGCCGGCGCCGTTGCGAAGCTCTGGGGGCTCGCCGACGTTCGGATCGGCGACCGTATCGGCGAGCTCGGCGCGGATGCGCCGCTGCACCATTTCCCACCGCCGACACTCGAGACGGTCGTGGTGCCGTGCGGCGCCGGCGCGGACCGGCTGCGCCCCGCACTCGCACAGCTCGCCGAGCAGGATCCGCTGATCGACGTGCGGCAGGACGACATCCGGCGCGAGATCTCCGTGTCGCTCTACGGAGAGGTGCAGAAGGAGGTGATCCAGGCGACGCTCGCGGCCGACTTCGCCGTCGACGTGACGTTCCGCGAGACGACCATGATCTGCATCGAGCGGCTCGCCGGGACGGGCGAAGCCGTCGAGCGGATGCACGAACGGCCAAACCCGTTCCTCGCGACCGTCGGTCTCCGCGTCGAGCCCGCCGCGATCGGCTCCGGTGTCGCGTTCCGGATCGAGGCGGAGCTGGGCTCGATGCCGCTCGCGTTCTTCCGCGCGATCGAGGACACCGTGCGGGAGACGCTGCAAGAGGGCCTCTACGGCTGGCAGGTGACCGACCTGAGGGTGACGATCACGCACACCGGCTATCTGGGGAAGCACGGCCTCGGGCACCAGTACTTCAACAAGAGCATGTCGTCGACCGGTGAGGACTTCCGCAAGCTGACCCCCTTCGTGTTGATGACCGCGCTCGACCGAGCGGGCACGACGGTGTGCGAGCCGATCCACCGGTTCCGGCTGGACGCACCGGCCGACG
Organism: Thermoleophilia bacterium; assembly: GCA_025936595.1. Taxonomy (GTDB): domain Bacteria; phylum Actinomycetota; class Thermoleophilia; order Gaiellales; family Gaiellaceae; genus PALSA-600. Next base: position 3,564 of record JAICTB010000048.1, read on the forward strand.
TGCTGGGCACCCTGCTGCCGGCCCTCGTGCGGTTGCACGCCGTTCCCCGCACGCAGGCGACTGAAGGCCCGTCGACCATCGTGGAAGGGGAGGTGCCGGCTGCCCACGTGCACGAGCTTCGCCGGCAGCTGCCGGTGCTGACGCGCGGCGAGGGAGTCGTCGAGTGCCGCTTCGACCGGTTCCACCCCGTCACGGGCGCGATCCCGACGCGGCCGCGGACGACGGTGGACCCACTCGACTTCGAGCGCTACGTGCTGCAGCTCTCGCGGCAGGTCGTTCGCGGCTGAATCGCGGATACTGACCGGGTGCCGAGCTACGACATGCACCAGCACCTCTGGCCGCACGCGCTCGTCCGCGCGCTGGAGGCGCGCAGCGAGCGGCCGAGACTCCGCGGCTCCCGGCTCGAGCTTCCGGGCGGTGACTCGGAGATCGACCTGCGCGCGCACGAGCTCGACAACCGGCTCGCGGCGCTCGACCGCGACGAGATCGATGTTGCGCTGATCTCGTGCCCGCCCACGCTCGAGCTCGGCGAGGAGCTCGTCGAGGCCTACCACGACGGAATGCTCGAGCTCGTGGCCGCGTCGAGCGGCCGCCTTCGCGCGCTCGCCTGCGGCGCCCCGCGCGAAGGCTTCGCAGGCGTGTGCATCTCGGCGATCGATCTCGCCGATCTCGCTCCGCTCGCGCCGGTGCTCGCGGAGGTCGAGCGGCGCGGGGAGCTGCTCTTCGTCCACCCCGGCCCTGCCCTGACCCCGCCGGGCGCGCCCGACTGGTGGCCGGCCGTCGTCGGCTACACGGCGCAGATGCAGGCGGCGTATGCCGCGTGGATCGCGCGCGGCGCGGCCGCGTGGCCCGGCCTGCGCGTGCTCTTCGCGATCCTCGCAGGCGGCGCGCCGATCCAGCTCGAGCGGCTCGCGTCACGCGGTGTCGACACGCGCGGGGTTCTGCACGACAACGTCTATCTCGAGACTGCGTCGTACGCGGAGCGTGCACTCGAGCTCGCGATGGCGACCTACGGGGTGGGTCGCCTCGTCTACGGGAGCGACTGGCCCGTGATCGACGCGCAGCCGACCTTGCGCTCCGTCCGTGGTTTTGGTCAAGCTGTGGTCGACGCCGTCTGCCGGGAAAACCCGGCACGGCTGCTCGCATGACAGGGCTTTCATGACAGATCTCCGCGACTGGATCCACGCGCGCGTCGCCCCCGGCGAGAACCTGACGCGGGAGCAGCTCGCCGCGCTCGCGGTGGCGCTCGGGCACGAGCCGCGGCTCTGGACGGAGCACGTCCGGCACGACCCGAGCACGCGTCATTTCGTGCAGCTGTACCGCGACGCGAACGTCGATGTCTGGCTGATCTGCTGGCTCGACGCGCAGGACACCGGCTACCACGACCACGATCTCTCCTCGGGCGCCGTCTACGTCTGCGAGGGGACGCTGTGCGAGGACTACTTCTACCGTGACGCCGGCGGCTGGATCGACGTGCGGACGCGCGAGCGCTCCGCCGGCGAGGTCTTCGATTTCGACGGCTCGTCGATTCACGGGATGCGCCACGCAGGCGGCCCGCCGGCGACGTCGGTGCACGTCTACTCGCCCGCGCTCTGGCGCATGGGCTACTACGAGGCCGGCGAGGGCGGGCTGCGGCGCGCGTCGATCACCTACGCCGACGAGATGGCCGCCGACGACGCGGCGGCGCACTCCCCCGGCGTGCTGAACGCCTAGATGGTTGATCGGCAATTGGCGTTGTCGCGGGGAGGGTCTGCACCAAGCAGTGTGGTCGACGTGACCGGGGTCAAGGCCGGTGGGCCTTGGCGCCGGGCACGGCGGGCGCAACGCGCCGCGTGCAGGCCCCCATCCGCGGCGGCGGCGAATTGCCGATCGATCATCTAAGTGGCCGTCGTCCTCAACGGCTCGGAGCTCGGGCCGGAGCAGGTCGTTGCGGTCGCGCGCGCGGGCGAAGCGGTCGAGCTCGCACCGTCGGCGCGCGAGCGCATGGAGCGCGCGCGAGCCGTCGCCGACCGCGTCCTCGAAGACGACGCTCCGATCTACGGGCTCTCGACGGGCGTCGGCGTGCGCAAGCGCGCACAGGTCGCGATCGACGAGCAGACCGCCTTCAACCGGCGGCTGATCCTCAACCACCTCGTCGGGCAGGGTGACGCCGCGCCGGAGGACGTCGTGCGCGCGACCATGCTCGTCCTCGCGAACGTGCTCGCGCGCGGCGCGAGCTCGGCGAGCCCCGCGCTGGTTGAGCGGATCGTCGACGCACTCAACGCGCGCCGGCACCCGAAGGTGCGGACGCTCGGCTCGCTCGGCCAGGCCGACCTCGCACCGATGGCCGACCTTGCACACGGCCTGCTCGACGCGGACGACGTGCTTCGACCCGGCGAAGGGCTTGCGCTCCTGAACAACAACGCGTTCGCGACGGGGACGGCGGCACTCGCCGTCGCGGATTGCTCGCGCCTGCTCGACGCATCGCTCGTCGCCGGAGCGCTCGACCTCGAGGGATTCGCGGCGAACCTCTCGATCATCGACCCGGCCGTCGCGCGCGAACGGCCCTATGCCGGGATCACGATCGCGATCGAGCAGCTGCGCGCCCTGCTCGACGGCAGCGATCTCTTCGCCGACGGCACGGCGCGGAACCTGCAGGACCCACTCACGTTCCGCTGCCTGCCGCAGGTGCACGGCGCCTCGCTCGACGCGCTGCGCTTCGTGCGGGCGCAGCTCGAGATCGAGCTGAACGCGGCGCAGGGAAACCCGCTCGTCGACGTCGAGGCGGGACGGATCCTCTCGGTGGGGAACTTCGACGCGCTCCCGCTCGCCGCGGCGCTCGATTTCATGCGGATCGCGCTCGCGCCGGTCCTGACGAGCGCGAACGAGCGTCTCGTGAAGCTCTTGCAGGCGCCGCTGACGGGGCTGCCGGAAGGGCTGTCGGAGCGCGCGGGGAGCGCGGAGGACTCGCTCAGCGAATACGGGCCGGCGGGGCAGGCACTCACGGCCGAGGCGCGGCTCCTCGCCCAGCCCGTGTCGTTCGAGCTCGCGAGCTCGGCGCACGCGGAGGGGATCGAGGACCGGGCGACGATGGCGCCCCTCGGGGCGCGGCGCCTCGCCGAGATGGTCTCGCTCGGCGAGGGCATCGTCGCGATCGAGCTGCTCGTCGCCTGCCAGGCCGCCGACCTGCGCGGGCACCGGCTCGGCGCGGGCACAGGGCGCGCCCGGGCGCTCGTGCGCGAGCGCGTGCCCTTCAAGCGCGAGGCGGACCCGATTCCCGCCAGCGTGGAGCCTCTACGGGACCTGGTGCGCTCGGGGCTCCTCGCGTGATACGCACTTCGTGCGCACATTGTGCGCACGAAGTGCTAGTATGTGCGCATGACCAGTGACGGCGTTGCAGGGACCCAGGCGGTCGATCGCGCGCTTGCGATCCTCCAGTGGTTCGACGAGCGCACGACGGAGCTCGGCGTCGCCGATGTCGCGGAGCGGCTCGGCGTGCACCGGAGCACCGCGACGCGGCTCCTCGCGGCGCTCGAGCGCAACGGCTTCGTCGAGCTCGACCCCGGGACCGGACGCTACCGCCTCGGCCTGCGGCTCGTCACGCTCGCCGGCCTCGTCCTCAACCGCTTCCCCGTGCGCGCGCTCGCCCGCGAGGTGCTGCAGGAGCTACGCGACGAGACGGAGGAGACGGCGTACCTCGGCCTCCTCGACAACCGCGAGGTGATCTACATCGATCAGGCCTCGAGCCCGCACGTCGCGGTCAATGTCGACTGGGTCGGCTACCGGCAGCCGCTGACCGCCGGCGCGACCGGCTTCCTGCTGCTCGCGTTCCAGCCGCCTGACGTGATCGACGAGCTCGTGCGCGACGCGGCCGGCCGGCCCGGGCCGCCGATCCCGAGCGAGCTCGAGCTCGCGGCGATCCGCAGAGACGGGTACCTCATCCGCGGCACACCCGATCCGGACGGCGTCGTGGGTGTCGCCGCGGCCGTGCGCGATCACCTCGGCTCGACGGTCGCGGCCGTGACCGTCTCGGGGCCGCTCCATCGCGCCGGCCCGCGCCGCGACACGACGCTCGTACCGGCGGTGCTGCGCGCAGCTGCGCGCGTCTCGGAAGCGCTCGGCTACCGCGCGGCGTGACGGACGGCGCACCCTCCCGCCGGTTCTACGCGACGGCGTTCGGCGTCGGCGCCGCGTTCGCGAACATGGGCGTCGCCGTGCCGCTCCAGGTCACGGCGCTCGGCGGCCGGCCGTCGCTCGCGGGAGCCGTGCTCGCGGCGGGCACGGTGTCGATCGCGCTCGGCGCGCTTCTCGCGGGAGCGATCTCGCCGCGCATCGGCGGCGGGCCGCGCACGCTCGCGCTCGCACTCTCCGTGTGCGGCACGGGCAGCCTCGTCTTCTGCGCCACCACGTCGGTGGCCGGCATCGCCGCGGGCGCGGTGCTCGTCGGCGCAGGCATCGGCCTCTTCTGGGTCTCGAGCCAGCTCGTCCTCGGCCGGCGCTCCGGGACGCGGGGGAGCGAGTCCGCCTTCGCCGTCCACTTTGCCGCGTACACCCTCGGCGCGGTCGCCGGGTCGAGCCTCACCGGCGGGATCGCCGCCGTCTCGGATGCGGCCGGGCTTGCAGCGGTGACCGGCATCCGCCTCAGCTCGCTCGCGGGGCTCGCCGTCGCGTCCGTCTCGCTCGCTCTCTGGTGGCCGTGCGCCTCCCGGCCTGAGCCGGTGCCCGTGCACGCGGCGCGTCGCTTCGCGCCCTCACGTCACCTCGGCGTGCAGCTTCCGGACCTGCTGCTCGTGAGCGCGCTCGGGTTTCTCCTGCCGCTCGCGCCGACCGTGCTCGCGCACGGCTACCACCTCGGGCCGCTCGTGATCGGGTTGGTGATGAGCGGCGTGTCGGTGGCGAAGATTGCGGGGACGTTCACCGCTCGCGCGCTCGCGCATTCCGGCGGCGCTCGGCGCGGCATCGTGTTCCTGCTCGCGGGCGGCGGAGTCGTGTGCGTGCTGCTCTGCCTCGCACTCGACGCTCCGTCGTTCGTCGCGGCCCTGCTCCTGACCGCGCTCCTCGTCGCCGGTGTTTGGCCGCTCGTCGTGGACTCGGCACAGGCACGGGTCCCGCCGGAGAGCCGTCACGACCTGACCGTCGTCTGGAACGCACGCGAGTACGGCGTGATCGCCGTGACGACGTTCCTCGCCGGCTGGCTCCTCTCGGCCCTCGGCCGCCCCGAGCCGCTCTTCGCCCTCGCCGCGTTGCTGATCGCGGGCGCGGCCGCCTGCGCGGCGGTGATGCTGCGGCGTCCGGTCTGGCAACCCGCCGCATGACCTGACAGCATCGGCACCCTGCCGCGCACCGGACACCCAGCAGTCAGACTCGTCGGCGCCGTGCAACGAGCGTTCGCGGTGATCGACGCGCTCGCGGAGGCCGAGTCGGAGCTCGGCACGAACGAGCTGGCGCGGCGAACCGGCATCAACGTGAGCACCGTCTCGCGCCTGCTCGCGACGCTTGCGGCGGACGGCGTCGTCGAGCATCTCCCCGAGTCGGGGCGCTACCGCCTCGGGCCGCGTCTGATGCAGCTCGGCAACATCGTGCTCGAGCGGCTCGACCTCCGCAGCATCGCCTCACCGCATCTGCACGCACTCGTTGCCGCGACCGGCGAGACCGCGACGCTCTCGGTGGCGGGTGAGCGTGATGCGCTGACGGTCGATTTCGTCCGCAGCCCCGCCTCGGTGCAGAGCGTCGTCCAGGTGGGCCGGCCGAGCATCGCGCACGCGACGGCGACGGGAAAGGTCATGCTCGCGCTCGGTGGCCGGCCCCTCCCAGCGGGGCCGCTGAAGACCTACACCGCTCGCACGATCACGCAGCGCGCGGCGCTCGCACGCGAGCTCGCCGAGATCAGGCAGCGCGGATACGCCTTCAACTTCGGCGAGCGCGAGGAGGACCTGCACGCGCTCGCCGCCCCGGTGCACGGCGCGCGCGGCGAGCTGGTGGCGATCCTCGGCGTGCAGGGACCGGCCTCGCGCTTCGCGCGCGCGAAGATGAAGGCGGCCGTGGAGCCGCTGCTCGAGCACGCGCGCGCGGTCTCGCGCGAGCTCGGCTGGCAATCGAGCTAGGACCAGGGATACGGCGAGTGCGAGACCGGGTGCAGGTCGCCGGACTCGAAGCGCCCGAAGCGGAACGGGTACAGGAGATCGGAGCGATCGCCGGCGAGCACACGCGCGACCTCGCGACCGACGCCGATCATCTTGTAGCCGTGGTTCGAGTCGAAGATGCCGTAGGCATTCGGCTTCACGTAGTCGAAGACGGGGAAGTTGTCGGCCGTGAACGCACCGACGCCGCCGGAGCGCGCCGTCTCGTACGCGGGACGACAGCCCTCGAAGCGCGACATCGCATGTGACAGTCCCGCGCACCACATGTCGGCGAACCCGTCGTCGACGTTCGTGGTCTGCGGATACGGATCGAGCACCACGTCGTCGGAGACGGTGAGCGGCGAGGCGCCGCCCTGGACGCCGTTGCGGTCGCGCTTGTAGTAGATGCCCCAGAGCTCGTCCGTGACGAGGCGGCCGTCGTCGGTGTAGAGCGGTGCGTCGGTGTCGAGATGCACGACGGGCGGCGCGCCGCCGTCGGCGGTCGCGAAGAGCGCCGCGTCGACACGGATCTCTCCCTCCTGCAGGTTCCAGTACGTCCACATCGGCCGGTCGCGCACGACCTCGCCGTCGGGCAGGTGGATGTCGATCGTCGCCGGCAGGCCGAGCATCGACCAGAAGCGCTTTGCCCACGGCCCCGGCGCGAGCACGACCTGCTCGCCCACCTCGACGCGCCCGCGATCGGTGACGACCGCGTGAACGCTGTCGTCGGAGCCGACCTCGAGCTCGAGCACCTCGACGCCGGAGAGAATCGTCACGGACTCGGACTCGCACTTGCCGACGAGCCCGCGAACCGAGTCCAGGTTGAAGGCGAAGCCGCCCTGCTGCTCGTGCAGGCACACCGTCACTCCCTGCGCGCGCCAGTCCGGGAAGATCGCCTTCATGTGGTCGTCGACGGCGTCCGCGCCGACGATCAGCTCCGACCGGTAGCCGATCCGCTCCTGCCGCTCGAACGTCTCCGCAAGGTCCGGCTCCTGCACGTTCGCACCGAGCGCGATGTAGCCGACCGCGTTGTAGTGGTAGGCGACGGGGTCGGACTCCCATACCTCGACGCACGCCTGCATCAGCTCGCTCATCGCGGGCTGGAAGTAGTTGTTCCGCACGACGCCGCAGGCGATCCCGGATGCGCCCGCGCCCGGATGGCTCTTGTCCAGAACGAGCACGTCTTCGCCCGAGCCGAGGCCGCGGAGCCGGAGCTCGCGCGCCAGATGGTAGGCGGTCGAGAGGCCGTGAATGCCGGCGCCGACGACCACGAATCGCGCCGAGACGGGCAGGCTCACCCGTTGCCTATGCGGCAATACCATATCCCGATAGTATCAGCGCGTCGTGTCGTTCCTGCTTCCGTGCCCCCATTGCGGCCCGCGCGATGTCAACGAGTTCGACTACGCCGGCGAGGTGACGACGCGCCCCAGCGGCACGCCGGACGTGCGCGAGCTCGCCGGCTACGTGTACTTCCGCCGGAACGTCGCGGGTGTCCAGCGAGAGTGGTGGCACCATCGCTTCGGCTGCGACACCTGGTTTCTCGCCGAGCGCGACACGCGCACGAACGAGGTGCTCCGCACGGATGTGCCGGCGGCGCGGGAGCGGGCACGGGCTTGACGCGGCTCGGCCCCCAGCCTCGCGAGCGGATCGACCGGTCCGCCGAGCTCACGTTCTCCTACCGCGGCAAGCCGGTGAGCGCCTTCCACGGCGACACGATCGGGTCCGCGCTCTACGCCTCCGGCGTCCGGGTCTTCTCGCGCAGCTTCAAGTACCACCGGCCGCGCGGCCTCCTTTGCTGCTCGGGCGCCTGCCCCAATTGCATGATGACGGTCGACGGCGTCCCCAACGTGCGCGTGTGTGCGGAGCCCGCGCGTGCCGGTGCCGTCGTGCAGCCGCAGAACGTGCTCGGCTCGATCGACCGCGACCTGCTCTCGATCGTCGACCGGATCGGGCGGCCGTTCACGCCGGTCGGCTTCTACTACCGGACGATGATCCGGCCGCGCCGGCTGTGGCCGACGTATGAGCGGTTCCTGCGCAACGTGGCCGGCCTCGGCCGTATCGACAAGCACGGCGTTCGGACGACGCGCTACGACACCGAGCACCGCCGTGTCGACGTGCTCGTCGTCGGCGGCGGAGCGTCAGGCCGGCGCGCGGCGCGGGAAGCGGCAGCGAACGGCGAGCGGGTGCTGCTCGTGGACGAGAACCCGTGCGCTGCTGCCGCAGACGGATTCGACGTCGTCGCCCCCGCGCGCGCACTCGGGATCTACGAGGGCGGACTCGTACCGGTTGCCGCGGGCACGCTCCTCCTGCGCGTCCGCGCGCGGCGGATCGTGGTCGCGACCGGAGCCGTCGAGCAGCCGCTCGTCTTTCCCGGCAACGACCTCGTCGGCGTGATGCTGCCGGACGGGGCGCGGCGCCTCGTCGAGGACTTCGCGCTGGTCCCGGGCGACCGTGCCGTCGTGCTCGCGGCCGACGACCGCGCGCTCGCGGTCGTGGACGTACTGCGCCGGGCC
>JAICTB010000289.1 GCA_025936595.1 Thermoleophilia bacterium
GACGCCTCCTTCAGCGCGCCGTCGCCGCAGCCGCCGGCGATCTGGAAGATCACCTCGGCCCCGGAACCGATCTCGTTCTGCGCCACGTTCGAGCACGCGGCCTCGTCGGTGAAGCTGTTCGAGTACTGGATCAGCGTCTTCGTGCCCGGAACCGCCTTGTTGGCGCAGTACTGGTAGCCCGCGATGTACGAGTCGACCGACGGGATCTTGATGCCGCCGACCGCGCCAATGATCTTCTTGCCCATCTGTTCGGCCTGCTTCGCCGCCAGGACGCCGACGAGACAGCCGCCTTCCTGGGTCGCGTACGTGATGCCGAGCTCGTTCTTCAAGCCTCCCACGGCGCTTGCCGAGTCGTCGGTGATCGCGAAGTCGACTTTCGGATACTGCTTCGCGTACTTCTTCATCGTGTCGCCGAGCAGGAACCCGGCAGCGATCACGAGATTCGCGCCCGCCCTGATTGCGGCGTTGTAGTTCGGCTGGTAGTCGCTGGACGAGTGCGAGACCTTTGAGATCGCGGTGATCCCGAGCTTGCTCGCCGAGTTGTTCAGCCCCTTGAGCTGGTTCTTGTTGAAGCCGTTGTCGTTGAAGCCGGCGATGTCGCTGATAAGGGCGGCCTTGAAGCTGCTCTTCTGCGTCGTCCCCGTGCTATCCCCTCCTCCGCCGCCGCCGCCGCAGCCGGCCGCGACGAGCGCGACGGCCGCCGCAGCCGCAAACAGGACCACGAGCGTCCGTGTCCTCGATCTCAAGATGTGCCCTCCTTGTTGTCTCCCCATGTTCTGCGTGACCGGCCCGATCCTAAGGCCTCGCGCGATATTAGAACGGAGTGCGGCTGGGAGCCGGGGGAACTACTCCGTCGCGGCGTACGAGTGGTACTGGCTCTCGTCGACGAGCACGCGCCGCGGCTTCGAGCCTTCGTAGCCCGAGACGATGCCCCGCCGCTCCAGCATGTCGATCAGGCGGCCGGCGCGCGTGTAGCCGACCCGCAGGCGCCGCTGCAGGAGAGAGACGGACGCGGTCTGGGTCTGGACGACGATCTCGATCGCCTTGTCCAGGAGCGGATCGTCATCCGGGTCGAATTCGCCGTCCTCGAGATCTTCGCTCGACTCGGCAAACACCTCTGGAAGCTCGAGGTAGCTCTCGTCGAGCTCCTGCTCGCGCTGCCGCGTCTGCTCGACGACGAGCGCGATCTCCTCTTCCGACACGTACGCGCCCTGCACGCGCTGCAGACGCGAGGTGCCGAGGGGCTTGAAGAGCATGTCGCCCTGGCCGAGGAGCGACTCCGCGCCGCCCGAGTCGAGGATCACGCGCGAGTCCGTCTGCGACGAGACGGCGAACGCGATGCGCGAGGGGACGTTCGCCTTGATCATCCCGGTGATCACGTCGACCGACGGGCGCTGCGTCGCGAGGACGAGGTGGATCCCGACGGCCCGGGACTTCTGAGCCAGCCGGATCACGGCGTCCTCTACCGCCTGCGGCGCCACCATCATCAGGTCGGCGAGCTCGTCGATCACCACGAGCACATACGGGAGCGTCGGCTCGCCCCGCTGGCGGAAGGCGCGGTTCGCCTCGTTCAGGCTGCGCGCGCGCACGGTCGCGAGCCGCTC
>JAICTB010000169.1 GCA_025936595.1 Thermoleophilia bacterium
ACGCGCACGTCGTCGTTCGGGCCCTTCACGACCTTGTACGGGACGATGGTCATCTCCTCGGTGACCACGGCGAACTTGCGGCCCAGGACGCGCTTGATGGAGAAGACGGGGTGCTCCGGGGTCGTGACCGGCTGCCGGGGCGCCGACGAGCCGCTGGCCGTCCTTCGTGAAGCCGACCACGGACGGCGTCGTGCGCCCGCCCGCGGCGTTGGCGATCACGCCGGGGGCGCCCCCCGCGAAGACGGCCCTGCACGAGTTGGTCGTGCCCAGGTCGATGCCAATCGTCTTTGCCACTGGTTCGCTCCTTCTGGTGGTACTGGAAGAAAATCTCAGTGGGTTTATAGCAGATCTTTTCCACCCCTGTCCCCACAGGCCACGACCCTTGGTCTGACCAAGTTCGGCATACCCGTGACGATCCGTCCACAGCCCCGTGCAGAGCCGATTCGGGCGCCGCCGGCGGCTGCTTTCACCGTCCGTCGGGGACCTGTCCTCTGGTCAGACCACGTTCTCGAGACGCCGCCGCCGGGCCGCGGGATGTCTGGTTCAGCGGGTGGCGCCGATCACAGCTCCGCCCGCGACGACGAGGACCGCCCCGACGGCGAGCCGCCGCCCCACGCCCTCGGTCTGGCGGATCAGGAGCGCGGAGAGACCGACGCCCCAGAGCGACTCCGTCGCAACGAGCGGCGAGACGACGCTGACGCGTCCCCGCCAGTACGCCTCGAACAGGCAGATGTAGGAGAGCCCGAAGAGCACCCCCGCCGGCGCGAGCCGCACGAGCTCGCGGCGGTTCGGCACGCGGCGCGTCCAGGCGGCGGCGAGGAAGGTCCCCGCGACCAGCGTCGCCGCGGCGGCCGTCTCCGGGCTCGCGTGCCCGTGCAAGGCGCGCGCAAGGTTGTCGCGTGTGGCGAACAGAATCGCCGCCCCGCCGGCGTAGAGCAGGCCGCGGGCGCGCAGGTGCCCGGGCCGGTCGCGCTCGGCGGCGAGCAGGATCCCGCCCGCGACGACCGCGAGCGCCCCGACGACGAGCGCGACGCGCAGCGGCTCGTTCAGGAAGACGAGCGCGATGGCGACGGCGACGAGCGGCGCGGCGCCGACCGCGACCGACGTGCGCGAGGCGCCGATCTCGCGGATCGCAAGCGTGAACAGGATCTGCGAGCCACCCGGCGCGAGCACGCCCGCAAGCAGGAACGGCCACGCGTGGTGCACGTCGTGCCGGACGAGCGACGCGGCGAGGGTGACGAAAAGCGCCGGGATCACGGTCGCGAGCGCCGCACCGGCGGCATCGCCGCCGCCGCGCAGTCCGAGGCGCACGCCGACCGTCATCCCGCCGAAGAGCGCCGCGGACGCGAGCGCGAGGAGGACAGCGGTCACGCGGCGCGCGGCCTGCGCACGAGGCGCACGAGCACGTCGGCCGCAGCCGGCTCCGCAACGACGATGCCGGCCATGATCACGATGCAGCCTAGCCAGGCGACGGCGCCGAGCCTGTCGCCGGCGAGGGTGAAGCCGAAGAACGCCGTCCACACCGGCTCGAGTGAGAACGCGAGCGCGGTCTGCGTCGCGCTCGCCCGCCGCTGCGCCCACGTCTGCGCGAGGAAGGCGAGCGCACTCGCGAAGACGCCGGTGACGAGCAGCGCGCCCCACACGGTCCAGCCGTGCGGCACACCGAGCTGCCCCGCGGCGAGCGCGACGACCAGCAGGCCGCAAAAGGCCGTCAGCATCTCGACGAGCGTGAACGCGACCGCGTCGTACCGGGGTGCGAAGCGCTCCATCAGGACGATCTGCAGCGAGTACACGGCCGCGCCCGCGAGCACGAGGAGGTCGCCCGCCGCCGAGCCGGCGTGCACGCCCGAGAGCAGCGCGAGCCCCACGGTGGCGAGCGCGACGCCCAGCCACGCCGCGGCGCCGAGCCGCACGCGGAAGACGGCCAGCGCGAGGAGCGGCGTGAGGACGACGTACATGCCCGTGATGAACCCGGTCGAGGAGACGGTCGTCCGCTCGAGACCCGCCGTCTGCAGGACATAGCCGGCGCCGATCAGGGATCCGGCGAGCACACCGGCACCCAGGCCGCGAGCGCCGAGGCCCCGCAGCCGGCGGAGCCCGGGCGGCGCGAGCGTGCAGCTCGCGATCGCGAAGCGGAGCGCCAGAAAGGCGAAGAGCGGGTAGATCGCAACGGCGTCCTTCACCTGCACGAACGTCACGCCCCAGACGGCGGTGACGGCGACAAGGACGGCGAGTGCGCGCACCCGCGCGAGACTACGCCGTGTCCGAGCCCTCCTTGCCGTCGTCGGACGCCCAGTCGGCGTCGACCGGAGCCTCGCTCGCTCCCTCCTCGTCGATGCGCTTCTGCGTCGGATTGCGACCGCTCTCGTCGATCGCATCCTCGCCGTTCGGGATTGCGGGTTCGCTCATACGGCTACCGTTTCCCTGATGGACGTCCTCGACACCTTCGGCCGCCCGCTGCGCGACCTGCGTATCTCGGTCACCGACCGCTGCAACTTCCGCTGCGTCTACTGCATGCCGAAGGAGGTCTACGGCCGTGAGCATCGCTTCCTGGAGCGTCGCGAGCTGCTCACCTTCGAGGAGATCGCGCGGCTCGCGCGCGTCTTCGTCGAGCAGGGTGTGACCAAGCTCAGGATCACCGGCGGCGAGCCGCTCGTCCGCCGCGATCTCGAACGGCTGATCGCGCTCCTGGCCGAGCTCGACGTCGACCTGACGCTGACGACCAACGCCTCGCTGCTGCCGCAGAAGGCGCAGGCACTCGCGGACGCGGGGCTGCGCCGGATCACGGTGAGCCTCGACTCGCTCGACGATGCGCAATTCCGCGCGCTCAACGACGTCGACTTCCCCGTCGATCGCGTGCTCGAGGGCATCGATGCCGCGACGGCGGCCGGGCTCCCCGTGAAAGTGAACGCGGTCGTGAAACGCGGCGCGAACGACGACCAGATCGTGCCGATGGCCGCATTCTTCCGCGAGCGCGGCCACACGCTCCGATTCATCGAGTACATGGACGTCGGCCACACGAACGGCTGGCGGCTCGACGACGTCGTGCCGGCGAAGGAGATCGTCGGCCTCCTCGACGACGCGTTCGGCGTCGAGCCCGTCGATCCCGGCTATCGCGGCGAGGTCGCGAGGCGCTGGCGCTACCGCGACGGGAAGGGCGAGATCGGCGTGATCGCGTCGGTCACGCAGCCCTTCTGCGGCGACTGCACCCGCATCCGGCTCTCCGCGGAAGGGAAGCTCTTCACCTGCCTCTTCGCCGTCCGCGGCCACGACCTGCGGGCCCTGCTCCGCAACGGTGCCGGCGACGAGGAGCTGGAGCAGGCGGTTCGCGGCGTCTGGAGAGTCCGCTCAGACCGCTACTCCGAGCGCCGCTCGCAGGCGACTGCCGATCTGCGCGACCGGGTGGAGATGAGCTACATCGGCGGCTGACGCGGTAGCGCCGACCACCGGCAGGCAGTCTAGAATTGACGGTATGGCTGTCATGGTCGCAGCAGGGCGGCGCGTTCTTCCGCGCGGCTGGGCCGATCTGGGTCGCCAGCTCGCGATCTGGTTCGGCTTCGCGATCCTCTACCAGCTCGCGCGGGGCATCGCCGACCGGAACCCGACGAAGGCCTTCAGCAACGGCCGCGCGATCGTCGACTTCGAGACGCGGGTTACACACCGGCTCTACGAGCTGACCTTCCAGAACTTCGTCGACCAGCGCCACCTGCTGGCCACGATCGTGTCGTGGACTTACTGGAACTCCGAGTTCACCGTCGTCGGCATCGCCGTCCTCTGGGTCTACATGCGCAGGCATGACGCCTTCGTCGGCTTCCGTAACTCGATCCTCCTCGCGAACATGATCGGCCTCGTCGGATACGTCTTCGTGCCCACGGCTCCGCCGCGGCTGCTCGGCGTGGGCTTCGCGGACGAGCATCGCGACGGTCTCGTCAGCCTCGCTGCGAATCCCTATGCGGCCATGCCGAGCCTCCATGCCGCCGACGCGCTGATCGTCGGGGTCGTGCTCTTCGCCGTCTGCCGCAGCCCCTGGGCTAAGGCTCTCTGGGCGGCGTGGCCGGCCTGGGTCTGGTTCGCCGTGATGGCGACGGGGAACCACTTCTGGCTGGACTGCGTCGCCGGCATCGCGGTTGCGATCCTGGCGATGAGCGCGGTCTACAACGTGCGCATCCGCCGTTCGTTTGCCGCTCGTCGGGCGTAATCGACCGCCTGCCGACCCGGAACGGGGGGACGGCCGGGAGGCTGGTACGGTCCCGGCCGTGAGCAGAGCCGCGGCGATCAAGCACGGGTACACGTCCGGTGCGCGCACGCTCGCGTCTCGCTCCGTGCTCAGCCTCACTCGCACCCGGGTGACGCCGAACGCGCTGACGGCATGCGGCGTCGTGCTCTGTGGAGCGGCGTCGATCATCGTCCTCTTCGAGAACCGGAACGAGATCCTGTTCTACTGGCTCGCCGCGCTCGTCTTCGTCGCCGGCTCCGTGCTGGACATCCTGGACGGAGCGCTCGCGCGCGCCGGCGGCAAGACCACGCCGTTCGGCGCGTATCTCGACTCGACCACCGATCGCGTCAGTGAGGGCTTCATGCTGACCGCGATCGCCTACGTGCTCTCGAGACACCACCACCCGGTCTTCGTCGCAGTTGCAGTCACGGCGGTCGCCGGGTCGTTCCTCGTCTCGTACACACGCGCGAAGGCGGAAGCACTCGGCCTGCGCGGCGATGTCGGGATCGGCTCGCGCGCGGAGCGCGTCGTCGTCATCGCCGCCGGTCTCGTCCTCGCACCGTGGGGCGTCCTTCCGTGGTCGCTCGTCCTCCTCGCCGCGACGGCGTGGATCACGGTCGGCCAGCGCGTCCTGCACGTCCGCAAGCAACTGATGGAGGCATCCAATGAGTGAAACGAACATGAACGGTCGCGGACGGCAGCAGGACAAGGTCCGTGTCGCGATCATCGGTGTCGGCAACTGCGCGAACTCGTTCATGCAGGGCCTCACCTACTACAAGGACGCGAAGCCGGAGGAGTTCGTTCCAGGCCTGATGCACGTCGACCTCGGCGGGTACCACATTCGCGATGTCGAGGTTGTCGCGGCATTCGACGTCGTGAAGGGCAAAGTAGGCGTCGACCTCGCCGAGGCTATGTGGGCGCACCCGAACGACACGATCAAGTTCGCAGAGGTCGCCACGACCGGCGTCGCCGTCTCGCGGGGCATGACCCTCGACGGCATCGGCAAGTACCTCTCGCAAGTCGTCGAGAAGGACGAGAGCTCGACCGACGACGTCGTCGGAATCCTCAAGGACCGCAACGTCGACGTCGTGGTCAACTACCT